>CAKTZW010000059.1 GCA_934636065.1 uncultured Labedella sp. | reverse complement strand
GGGTGACCGTCGCCCTCCTTCCGCCCTCGACCCCTTCGTCCCTTCGACAAGCTCAGGGACCGTGACGGGACCGCCCTTCAACAGGCTCAGGGACCGGGGGGACCGGCGGAGGACAGGTCAATCGAGAGGGCGTGGGTGCGGACGTAGGTGATGGCGCTCGTGATCGCGCCCTGGGCGACGATGTCCGCGCCAAGGGTGGATGCGATGAGCTCGGGCACGTCGGCGTTGAGGTAGTCGGCGAGCTTCGTGGTCGTGAGTTCGAGGAGGGGCGGCATCGAGGGGGCGAGGGCGCCCGCGAAGACGATGCGTTCCACATCCAGCAGGCCGCCGAGGACGGCGGCGATGCGGGCGAGGCGGTCGGCCATGCGGCGGAGCAGGCCGAGGGCGTCGGGGTCGCCGGCCTCGGCAGCGGCGAAGACCGCGGGTGCGTCGATGTCCTCGACCGGCAACTGGGCGAGGGGGCTGTCGGCGTTGAGGCTTCCGCTCTCGCGGCGCTCTCGGCCCCAATCACGGAGCACGGCGGCCACGCCATGCGGATTACCGACGCCCTCGACGAGCGACAGCAGGTGCATCTCACCCGCCTGGCCGCGGCCACGCACGAGACGTCCGTCGATGACGTAGCCGGCTCCGAGGCGTTCGCCCGCGACCATCGTGATGTAGGAATGGGCACCGACTCCGGCACCGACGGCACCCTCGGCGAGCGCCGCGACATTCGCGTCGTTGTCGACGATCACGGGGCAGCCTCGAGCGCGGACGAGTTCCGCGAGACCCGGGTTCATCCGCTGCCAGAACGCGTCCCGGTCCGGTGAGCGGCCGTCGGCGTCGACGGGGGCGGGTACGCCGATCGCGACACACAGAACGGGGGTACCACCCGCACCCACGAGCGCGTCGTCGATCGCCGCGTCGATCGCCGCGATCCGCTCCTCCGCCTCCGCGTCCGGGTCGACGACCCGCTGCGACCGCGCCACCTCGCGGCCGCGAAGATCGGTGACGACCGTCGTGATGGAGTGCGCGCCCGCGTCGACCCCGACGAGCAGGCCCGCGTCGGCACGGAGCGCGTAGCGGCGCGCGGGCCGGCCCTTGCGGTACTCGGCCCCCGACTGCCGGGAGTCGTCGAGCTCGGCCAGCCAGCCCAGCTCGATCAACTCGTCGCACAACGCGATCGCCGTGGAGCGCGAGAGGCCCGTCGCCTCGATCACGTCCGTGGCGGTGAAGGCGGCGGCGACCCACGCCGTGTCGAGCACGGCCTCGACGTTCGCGGTGCGCGGCATCAGCGCCGCCCGACTGGTCGTGGTCATGATCGCCAAGAGTATCGCCGCGCGCACCCTCCGCCGCCACCGGGCCTTCCCGGGGGCCGAAGAGCAGCCCGCCCCTTGACCTCCTCTCCCGACGCTGGAAGAGTTGACAACGTGAGTTGATTCGCTCGCACTATTTATTGGCGATCCGATGACGGACCACCAACGGAAGGACAACGATGTCTAGACGAAAGACGGGGGCTCTGCGCGCGGCCGCAGGTGCCCTGGGACTGGCCCTCGTGGCCACAGTCCTCACGGGATGTGCGAGCGGAGGCGGCGGCCAGACCGTCCACTTCACGTTCAACAAGCGTGAGGCCATCACGTTCATGGAGCAGACGGTCGCCGACTACAACGCCTCCCAGGACGAGTACAACGTCGTCATGGACACCTCGGGCGTCGACCCCATCTCCGCGAGCTTCGTCCGCGGCAACCCGCCGGACATCATGCTCGCCAACTACAACCACGAGGTCTCCCGCTTCGTGCAGCGCTGCGTGCTCGAGGACCTCTCGGAGACCGAGTCGGCGTCGCGCATCCGCGACGATTTCCAGCCGCTGCTCGACCAGTTCGGCACCTGCCCGGGCCGCACGACGGCCCTCCCCTACTCGGTGATGGCCGCCTCCGTCATCTATAACAAGACGATCTTCGAGGAGAACGACCTCGAGGTCCCCACCACGTGGAGCGAGCTCATCGAGGTCGGCGACGCGCTCAAGGCCGCGGACATCGCGCCGTTCTACGGCACCTTCGCGGACGCGTGGACGGTCAACCAGGGCTGGTTCGACTACGCCATCGGCAGCGCCATCGACGTGCAGTCGTTCTACGACACGATGGCGGAGCAGGGCACCAAGGTCGGACCGAACTCGGAGGTCTCGTTCCAGAAGGACTTCCTCGAGCCCATCGAGAAGATGCAGCTCCTCGCGAGCGAGTACACGCAGCCGAACGCGGGAAGCCGCGCCTACGACGTCGGCAACGTGGCCTTCGCCAACGGCGAGGCCGCGATGTACATGCAGGGACCGTGGGCGCTCAGCCAGATCGAGCTGACGAACCCCGACGCCGACCTCGGCACCTTCCCGCTGCCCATGACCGAGGACCCCGAGGACCTCAAGGTGCGCGTCAACATGGACCTCGTCACCATGATCCCCGAGGAGGCGAGCAACAAGGACGGCGCGTTCGACTTCCTCGACTACCTCTTCCAGCCCGACATCATCCAGGCGTACAACGAGTCCCAGCTCGGCTTCGTGCCGACGGACGACGGAACCGCCCCCGACGACCCCCGCGTCGAGGGCATGATCCCCTACTACGACGCCGGCGCGTTCTATCAGGGCCCCGGCATCCTGAACCCGCGCGCCATCCCCACCGAGAACTACGCACAGGCCCTCGCCCTCGGCACGAACGCCGAGAACCTCTTGAAGACCATGGACGCCGACTGGGCGCGCATCGCGTTCCGCCAACCGGCCGTATCGAGCGAGGAGGGCAACTGATGAGCGCCACGAAGAGCATCGTCACGGGCGGCGGCTCCTCCGCCACCCGCAGCAAGAAGCGAGTGGAGCCGATCTACTACTTCTTCCTGTTCCCCGCGCTGATCCTGTTCACGCTCGCGATCACGGTTCCGGGCGTCATCGGCATCTTCTTCAGCTTCACCGACTCCATCGGACTCGGTGAGTGGAAGTTCATCGGCTTCACCAACTACATCGCCGCGTTCAGCGACCCGGCCATCCTCACGAGCTTCCTCTTCACCTTCGGCTTCGCGCTCGTGACGGTGATCCTCGTGAACGTGCTCGCGTTCCTGCTCGCCGTCGGGCTGACCGCGAAGATCCGCTTCAAGATGGGCCTCCGGGCGATCTTCGTGATCCCCATGGTCGTCTCGGGCATCATCATCGCCTACGTCTTCGCGTTCCTCTTCCAGAACTCGTTGCCCGCGGCGGGCGGAGCGCTCGGCATCCCGTTCCTCGAGACGAGCATCCTCGCGAACCCCGACCTCGCGTGGGTCGGCATCGTGATCGTGACCGCGTGGCAGTCGATCCCCGGAACGCTCCTCATCTACATCGCCGGAATCCTGTCGATCCCCGGCGACGTCTACGAGGCGGCTTCCATTGACGGCGCGAACAAGCGTCAGCAGCTGTTGCGCATCACGCTCCCGCTCGTCGCCGGCTACGTGGTCATCAACGTGATCCTGGGCTTCAAGAACTACCTGAACGCCTACGACATCATCGTCGGCCTCACCGGCGGCGGCCCCGGCACCTCCACACGGAGCATCGCGATGACCATCATCCGCGGCTTCCAGACGGGCGACTACGCCTACCAGATGGCGACGGCGACGCTGTTCTTCATCATCACGATCATCATCGCCGTTCTGCAGCTCTCGGTGACGCGCGGAAGGAACAACATCTGATGTCCACGATCCCTCTCTCCTCGGAGACCACGGCGAGCCGGGTGCCCTCGGCCGAAACGGGTTCCACGCGCTCCATCACGACGGGCGGGGCGTCGGGACCGACGCGCGGCCGTCGCGGCGGCAGCTGGTCCACCACGATCATCCTCATCCTGTGCGCGGTGACCGTCCTCCTCCCGCTCTACGTGACGATCTCCATGGCGTTCAAGACGGGACCGCAGTCGGTCGACGGCAACGCCTTCTCGCTGCCGGCGCCGTTCAGCATCGAGGGCTTCGTCGAGGCGTGGCAGCTCACGCGGTTCCCGGTGGGCTTCGCGATGTCGTTCATCGTGACCGCCGGAACTGTCGTCGCGACGATCATCATCGCGTCGTTCGCGTCGTACGCGATCATCCGGAACTGGGACCGGCGCCTGTTCCGGTACTCGTTCTTCTACCTGCTCGGCGCGATGTTCATCCCGTTCCCGGTCGTGGCGCTGCCGCAGATCCAGTTGACCGGACGCGTGGGGCTCGACAACCCGCTCGGCGTGATCATCCTCGCGACGATGTTCCAGTTGAGCTTCAGCGTGCTGCTGTTCACGGCCTTCCTGCGCTCCATCCCCATGGAGCTCGAGGAGAGCGCCCGCATCGACGGGGCGAGCACGTGGCAGACGTTCTGGCGGCTGATCTTCCCGCTGCTCGCGCCGATGAGCGCGACCGTCGGGATCTTCGCCTTCCTCTACGCGTGGAACGACTTCATGATGCCGTCGCTGATCATCTCCGACGCCGACATGCAGACCCTCCCCGTGCGGCAGAACCTGTTCCAGTCGCAGTTCAGCAGCAACTACAACGTCGCCTTCGCGTCGTACCTCATGGCGATGGCACCCGCCATCATCGCCTACCTGTTCGCGCAGCGCTGGGTGATGGAAGGCGTCACCCAGGGCGCCCTCAAGGGCTGAACCCTCCCGGACGGCGCGGCGTCTTCGGGCGCCGCGCCGTCCGCTGTCTCCACCGTCTCCCCGAACCACAGAAGGAGCCCACTCCATGACCGACACCCTCGTCTCCGAGGCCCGCCGGACCGACCCCGCCACGTGGTGGCGCCAGGCCGCCGTCTACCAGATCTACCCGCGGAGCTTCGCGGACGCGGACGGCGACGGGATCGGCGACATCCCGGGCATCGTGTCGCGCGCCGACTACCTCGCGGAGCTCGGGATCGACGCCGTCTGGCTGAGTCCGTTCTATCCGTCGGCTCTCGCCGACGGCGGCTACGACGTGGCCGACTACCGCGATGTCGACCCGCGGCTCGGCACGCTCGAGGACTTCGACCGGATGGTCGCGGCGCTCCACGAGCGGGGCATCCGCGTCATCGTCGACATCGTCCCCAATCACAGCTCGGACCAGCACGCGTGGTTCCAGGAGGCGCTCGCCGCCGGTCGCGGATCGGCGGCACGCGAGCGCTACATCTTCCGCGAGGGCACGGGCGAGCACGGCGAGCAGCCGCCGACGGACTGGGGCGCCGCGTTCGGCGGCTCGGCGTGGGAGCGCGTCGCGGACGGCCAGTGGTACCTGCACAGCTTCGCTACGGAGCAGCCCGACTTCAACTGGGATCACCCCGAGGTGCGCGAGGACTTCCTCCGCACGCTGCGGTTCTGGTCCGACCGCGGCGTCGACGGGTTCCGCATCGACGTCGCCCACATGCTGACGAAGGACCTCACCGATCCGCTGCCGAGCCGCGCGGAGCTCGAGGGCCTCCCGCACGACGGCAACCACCCGCTGAGCGACCGCGACGACGTGCACGAGATCTACGCGGAGTGGCGAAAGGTGTTCAACGAGTACGACCCGCCGCGCACCGGCGTCGCCGAGGCGTGGGTCAGCACCCCGGAGCGACGGGCGCGCTACGCCTCGGCGGAGGGCCTCGGCCAAGCGTTCAACTTCGACCTGCTCGTGGCCGACTTCGACGCGCAGCAGTTCCGCACGATCATCGCGGACAATCTCGCGCAGTCGGCGACGTCGGGCTCGTCGACCACCTGGGTGCTGTCCAACCACGACGTCACGCGACACGCCACCCGGTACGGGCTGCCGCCGCTCGCCGGCCGGCCGGAGAAGCAGGGCGTCGAGTGGGTGCGCGCCGGCGGCCCCGAGGACGGAGTCGACCGCGAGCGGGGTCTGCGTCGGGCGCGCGCCGCGACCCTCCTCCTCCTGGGTCTGCCCGGCAGCGCCTACCTCTACCAGGGCGAGGAGCTCGGGCTGCAGGAGGTCGCCGACATCCCGGCGGACCGTCGTCAGGACCCCGCGTTCTTCCGCGGCGGCGACTTCGACGGCTTCGGTCGCGACGGCTGCCGCGTGCCGCTGCCGTGGTCGGTCGCGGGTCCGTCCTTCGGTTTCGGCACCGGCGAGGCGCACCTGCCGCAGCCGGCGTCGTTCGCGCGCTACGCCGTGGACGTCGAGGCCGACGACCCCGACTCGACCCTGTCGCTGTACCGCGAGGCGCTCCGGCTCCGGCGCGTGCTCCAGTCGGACGAGGAGCTCGAGTGGATCGAGACCGGGCGCGCCGACGTCCTGCACTTCGCCCGGCCGAACGGCTGGCGCGTCGTGGCGAACTTCGGCACCGAGCCGTTCGACCTCGGGGCCGACGCCTCCGACGTCGTCCTCAGCACGCTTGAGGACGACGCGGTCCCGGGTGAGAGCACGGTGTGGCTCGCCCCCTCGGCCCTCATCCGCTGACGCCCCACCCGGTCCCTGAGCTCCCTGCGCTCCTACGGTCCCTGAGCCTGTCGAAGGGTCGACAAGCTCAGGGACCGTTCTGCCGCATCGGGAGCTCACGGTCAGGAGCGCGAGGTGAGGAGCGCGCTCACGGTGGAGGTGGTGACGACCGCCGCGATCGTGCGTGCCACGGCCGCGCCAGCGGCTGCGGCGCCCCAGTCGCCGCGCTCCAGCGCCTTCGCACGGGTGTAGACGTCGCCGGTCCACGAGATCTCCCGGTCGAATTGCGGCAGCGTGCCGCTCGCGGAGAGGAGCGCGACGATCGCGGCCGTGCGCGTATCCGGCTCCTCCCCGTCGGTCAGGACGGCCCGCACGCGACCGATGAGACCGGCGCGGCGATCCATCGCGAGGGAGAGCCGCTCCGACGGGATGAAGCCGAGCACCTTCTTCTCCTCGCGGAGGAGGTCGCCGCGCTCGACGAGACGGTCGAGCACGGGCTCACGCAGCCGCGGGCCGATGGCGGCGAGCACCGTCTGCACGCCGCGCGGCTTCTCGGCGGCGTACTCCCACGCCGACGTGAGCAGCGGGTCGAGCGGACCGTCGCCGACGCCGTGCACCCGCGTCCCCAGCGTGCGCTTCTCCGTCTCGATCCGCGCGGTCATCGCCAGGTCGCCGAGCGCCGCCCCACCGAGGACGTAGAACAACGTGTTCTCTCCCGCGATCGTGCCCGAGTCGGGCTGGAAGAGGAGCAGCAGGACGTCCTCGACGAGCAGCGGCTCGCCGAGGGACGGCGACGCGTCCAGCGTGGAGGGGGACTCGATCGGTTCGGTCATTTCTCACTCTCCGGTTCGATGGGCTCGGCGCTTCCGTCCGGGTTCGGCCGGAGTCCGAGCTGCTCGTGGGCGATGATGCTCGCGCGGCCCAGCACGTCGAGCTGCGCAGCGTTGTAGAGCTCGCCGACCGTCTCGATGAACGTCTCCTGCGTCACGCGCGGACCCTTTGACAGGTGCTCGCCCGGCGCGCTGAGCCACGGGTAGTCCCGGAGGTTCTGAGCGATGGCGGGCGCGAGCGTCTCCGCGAGCCGCTGGCGAGTGGCGTCGTCGGCGTCGACGGGCAGCGCGTCGAACTCGGCCGCCCCGTCCTCCGGATCGGTCTCCACCATCGTGCGGAGGTCGGCCATCGCCTCGGCGTCATAGAGCTGCTCGTACACGAGCATGAGCGAGCGCTCGCGTGTCGACAGCCGGCCGGCGACATGCTCGAACCCGGCGGGGAGGTCGGTCGTCGTCGACCCGGCGATGATCGCACGGATCTCCGCCCGCGCACGCTGGAGCTTCTCGATGCTCGCCGCCAGGTCCGCGTCGATCGCCAACAGAGCCGTCGACGGCGTCTCAGCGCCGAAGCCCACGCTCTCCACCTGTGCGAGCGGCACGCCGAGGTCGCGGAGCCGCAGGATCTGCAGCAGCCGCACGAGGTGTCGCGCGCCGTACTGCTTGTAGCCGTTGGACATCCGGTCGGGCTCCTCGAGGAGCCCCGCGCGGTGGTAATGCCGCACCGTGTTCACGGTCGTGCCGGCGAGGTCCGCGAGTTCGCGAGTACTCCAGGGCATGCGCCTCCCATCGGGTCCTGCGCCGACGCACCTCCGTCGACGTCAGGACCATTCAAGACCCTGTTCTCACCACAGGGTCAACCTCGGTTCTGCGCCGACGGGCTGCGCTTGACCCTGTGGTGAGGACAGGGTCTCTACTGCTGTCATCCCGCGCGTACTGCCGTCGATCGGCCTGCGTGCTCGCATCGACAGAGAGCAGAACAATGGACAATCCGTACGAGTGGCTGCAGGCGGCCATCGACCAGGTGCCCGCCTTCCTTCAACCGCTGATCGTCGCCGTCGCGGGCGCCGTGCCCTACATCGAGGGCGAAGGCGCCGCGGGCCTGGGCATCCTGGCCGGCATCAATCCCATCGTGGCCGCGATCGCCGGGGCCGCCGGCAACATCCTCTGCGTCATCGCGGTCGTGCTGCTGGGCTCGCGCGTGCGCGAGGGCGTCGTCTCCCGGCGCGCAGCGGGGAAGGCTCTCAAGGCCGGTGCGACCACGACCACCGCGGACGAGCGACCGGTCGTCGCCGCACCGCTCTCCGAATCGGCCGCCGGGGTCTCCTCGCCCGCGACCGCAGCCGTCCCCACGACCACCCGGCCCACGACCACGACGGGCGACGACGCGACCGCGGAGGACGGGAAGC
>CAKTZW010000058.1 GCA_934636065.1 uncultured Labedella sp. | reverse complement strand
ACAGTCACGGGCAGGCGGCGAAGCGGGCTCTCGAGGACGCTCGCGAGACGATCGCCGCGACCCTCGGGGTCGACGGCATCGAGGTGCTGTTCGTCTCCGGCGGAACCGAGGCGATCAACCTCGCGGTGAAGGGACTGTACTGGTCCCGCAACGTCGGTGGGGAGCGACGCGTCATCGTGGCCTCGCGCGGCGAGCACCATGCCACTCTCGACGCCATCGAATGGCTCGCGGAGCACGAGGGCGCGGAACCGGAATGGGTCGATCTCCTCGCGGACGGCTCGGTCGATCCGGCCGCCGTGGGCGCGGCGCTCAGCCGCCACGCCGGTCGCGTCGCCCTCGTGACGGTGCTCGCCGCCAACAACGAGGTCGGCACGATCCAGCCGCTCGACGAGCTCTCGGCGCTCACGGCCGCCGCCGGCGTCCCGCTGCATATCGACGCCGTCGCCGCGTACGGGCACGTTCCCCTCGACCTCGCGGCTCTCCGGGCGGCGGCGTCAGCCAGGGGAGCCGTCGGCCCCGTCGCGATCTCGGTATCGGCTCACAAGATCGGCGGGCCCCAGGGCATCGGGGCGCTCGCGCTCCACCGCAGCGCCACGGTCGAGCCGCTCGTGCACGGCGGCGGCCAACAGCGACGGCTCCGCAGCGGGACACAGGACGTGGCCTCGGCCGTCGCCTTCGCGCGCGCGGCGCAGCTCTCCGTCGCCGGGATGGCGGACGAGGGCGCCCGCCTGGAGGCGCTGCGGGACAGGCTCGTCCGGGGAGTCCTCGAGGCCGTTCCCGATGCGGCGGTGAACGGGGCGCCCCTGGGCTCGGCTGCCGACGGTCACCGCGGCCGTCTCCCGGGCAACGCGCATTTCTCGTTCCCCGGGTGCCAGGGCGACTCCATCCTCTTCCTCCTCGACATGGCTGGGGTGTCGGTCTCGACCGGCTCCGCGTGCCAGGCGGGCATCCCCGAGCCCTCCCACGTCCTCCTCGCGATGGGATGCACGGAGGAGGTCGCGCGCTCGGCGCTCCGGGTGACGCTCGGGCACACGACCACCGACGCCGACGTCGACGCGTTCCTCTCCGCCATCCCCGGCGCCATCCGCTCCGCTCGGAAGGCGGGACTCTCGGGGCGCGAGGTCGCCGTCCGCTGAAGGTCAGCCCGCTGAGGCCTCCGCCGGTCGGCCGGCCGTAGACTGGTGGCCATGAAGGTTCTCGCGGCGATGTCCGGCGGCGTCGATTCGGCTGTCGCCGCTGCACGCGCCGTGGACGCCGGCCACGAGGTGGTCGGGGTGCATCTCGCCCTCAGCCGGATGCCCGGCACCCTGCGCACGGGAAGCAGGGGATGCTGCACGATCGAGGACTCCATGGACGCCCAGCGCGCCGCGAACCTCATCGGCATCCCGTACTACGTGTGGGACTTCTCCGAGCGCTTCAAGCTCGACGTCGTCGACGACTTCGTCGCGGAGTACTCGGCCGGCCGCACGCCCAATCCCTGCATGCGCTGCAACGAGAAGATCAAGTTCGCCGCGCTGCTCGAGAAGGCGCTGGACCTCGGCTTCGACGCCGTGTGCACGGGCCACTACGCGCGGCTCGAGCGCTCGGCCGGCGGTGCGCTCGAGCTGCATCGCGCGAGTGACGAGGCCAAGGACCAGTCGTACGTCCTCGGGGTCCTGACGGCGGAGCAGCTCGCGCACTCGATGTTCCCCCTCGGCGACACGCCGTCGAAGGCCGTCGTCCGGGCCGAGGCGGCGGCCCGCGGTTTGAGCGTCGCTGCGAAGCCCGACAGCCACGACATCTGCTTCATCCCGGACGGCGACACGCGGGGCTGGCTCGCCGAGCGCGTCGGTGCACGCAGCGGCGCCATCCTCGACCGCGAGGGACGCGTCGTCGGCGACCACGACGGCGCCCACGCCTTCACCGTCGGCCAGCGCCGGGGGCTGCGACTGGGCGTCCCCGCCGACGACGGCAAGCCGCGATTCGTCCTCGAGGTGCGGCCGAAGACCAACGAGGTCGTGGTCGGACCGAAGGAGGCCCTCGCGATCGCGGAGATCGGCGGGCACCGGTTCTCCTGGGCCGGCGAGCCCGTCGCCGACGCCGAGTCGTGGTTCCCGTGCGACGTGCAGATCCGGGCCCACGCCGATCCCGTTCCGGCGCGCGCCCGGCTCTCGGAGACCGCGGAGGGCGTGGAGTTCGTCGTCGTTCCCGAGGTCGCCCTCGACGGCGTGGCGCCCGGTCAGACCGCTGTCGTGTACATCGGCACCCGGGTCGCCGGCCAGTTCACCATCGACCGCACCGAGAGCGCCGTCCCCGCCGCCGTGGGCGCCTGAGCCTGCCGCCCGGGCGCTCCTGACCCTGACGCACGGGTCGATCCCGTCGGCAGCGCGTGTCCGCCCCATCTGCCCTGACCCTGACGCACGGGACGACCGCCGTCGACCCCCCTCCGCTGTCGGTGGCCCTCCCTAGACTGAGGCCGTGAACGCGCAGAACCCCGCTCCCTCCGTGCCTGTCTCGCCGTCCGAGTCCACATCCGAGGAGCCGTCGGCGCTCGTTCCGCCTGCCGAGCTCGGCTCGGAGGAGGCGGCCGCCGAATCCGCACGACTCACGACGCGGATCGTCGAGCTCCGCGACGCGTACTACGAGCGCGACGAGGTGCTCGTCTCGGACGCCGAGTACGACGCCATGCTGCGGCGACTCGACGAGATCGAGCGGCTGTTCCCGGAGCTGCAGAGCCAGGACAGCCCGACGCAGACGGTCGGAGGTCGCGCGCAGACGACGCTCTTCGCACCCGTGACGCACGCCGAGCGCATGCTGAGCCTCGACAACGTGTTCTCCCCTGAGGAGTTCGAGGCCTGGGCCGCCAAAGTCGTGGCTGCGAGCGGACGGCCGGTGCGGTGGTTGTGCGAACTCAAGATCGACGGCCTCGCCATCAACCTCCGTTACGAGCGCGGGCGGCTCACGAGCGCCGCGACGCGAGGTGACGGCGTCGTGGGCGAGGACGTCACCGAGAACGTGCGCCGGATCGCGATCATCCCCACCGAGCTCGCGGGCGAGGGTCATCCCGACATCGTGGAAGTGCGCGGCGAGGTCTTCTTCCCTGTCGCGGCGTTCCGCGAGCTCAACGCCGAACAGGCGGCGGCCGGCGAGCGCGTCTTCGCGAACCCCCGCAACGCCGCGAGCGGATCGCTGCGACAGAAGGCCGAGGGCAAGAGCGCCCGTGGCATGGACCTCATGGAACGCCGGCTCTCCCGGCTCGGCATGCTCGTGCACGGCATCGGCGCCTGGCAGAACCCGCCGGTGCAGAGCCAGTCAGAGGTGTACGAGCTGCTCGCCTCGTGGGGACTGCCGACGTCGAGCCACTACAGGGTCGTCGACGCCGTCGAGGACGCTGCCGCGTTCATCGCGCAGACGGGGGAGGACCGCCACTCGGTCGAACACGAGATCGACGGCGTCGTCGTCAAGGTCGACGAGCTGGCGCTCCACGACGAGCTCGGCGCCACGAGCCGGGCACCGCGCTGGGCGATCGCGTACAAGTACCCGCCCGAGCAGGTCAACACGACGCTCCTCGACATCGTCGTCAGCGTGGGACGTACGGGCCGTGCGACGCCGTTCGCGGTGATGGAGAAGGTGAGGGTGGCGGGCAGCGAGGTCCGCCAGGCCACCCTGCACAACCAGGACGTCGTCAAAGCGAAGGGTGTGCTCATCGGCGACACCGTCGTGCTGCGCAAGGCCGGCGATGTCATCCCCGAGGTGCTCGGTCCCGTCGTCGAGCTCCGCGACGGCTCGGAGCGGGAGTTCGTCATGCCGACGGAGTGCCCCGAGTGCGGCACGACGCTCGCCCCGGCCAAGGAGGGCGACGTCGACCTGCGCTGCCCCAACGCGCGGAGTTGCCCGGCCCAGGTGCGCGGGCGCGTCGAGCACATCGGCTCCCGTGGTGCGCTCGACGTCGAGGCCCTGGGCGAGGTGTCGGCGGCCGCGCTCACCCAGCCGTTCGTTCCGAGCGACCCTCCACTGCACACGGAGGCCGGACTCTTCGCGCTCACGGTGGCCGATCTCTTCCCCATCGAGGTCGTCGTCCGCGACAACGAGACGGGTCTGCCCAAGCTGCGCGAGGACGGGTCGGAGAAGACGGACACGCCGTTCCGCCGACTGCGACGCAAGAGCGACGGGCCGTTCGACCCGGAGTCCGACGAGTTCACCGGCGACGCGACGCACGTGCCGTCGAAGAACGCCGTCGAGCTCATCGCCAACCTCGATGCGGCGAAGCAGAAGCCGCTCTGGCGCTTCCTCGTGGCTCTCAGCATCCGGCACGTCGGGCCGGTCGCGGCGCGGGCCCTCGCCGACTGGTTCGGCTCGCTGGAGGCCATGCGAGCGGCGACCAGGGAGGAACTCGCCGCCGTGGAGGGGGTCGGCCCGACGATCGCCGATGCGCTCCTCGAGTGGTTCTCGGTCGACTGGCACCAGGAGATCGTCGAGCGATGGGCGGCCGACGGCGTGCCGTTCGCGACACCGGGGCACCCCGGCCCCGGCGCGGCGGCGCAGGGCGGGGGAGTGCTCGCCGGAGTCACCGTGGTCGCGACCGGGTCTCTCGAGGGGTTCACGCGGGAGGGGGCGCAAGAGGCGATCATCGCCGCCGGCGGCAAGGCGGCCTCGAGCGTGTCCAAGAAGACCGACTTCGTCGCGGCCGGTCCGGGCGCCGGTTCGAAACTCGCGAAGGCCGAGGAGCTCGGCTTGCGCATCATCGACGCTGCCCAGTTTGCGCGCCTCGTCACGGAGGGGCCCGCCGCCCTCGACGACTGAGCGGAACCGCGTCAGCGCCTAGAATGGGGCGACACCCCGACTTCCATCCGACGGAGATCCATGTCCGAAATCTCGGAGCAGCAGGTCGCGCACCTCGCGAACCTCGCCCGTATCGCCCTCACGCCAGAAGAGATCACGAGCCTCACGAGCGAGCTCGACACGATCGTCGACAGCATCGCGAAGGTGCAGGAGGTCGCGACGCCGGACGTTCCGGCGACGAGCCACCCCGTGCCGCTGCAGAACGTGTTTCGCGCCGACGTGGTGGGCGGGACCCTCACGACGGGGCAGGCGCTCGCGAATGCGCCCGAGAGCGCCGACGGCCGCTTCAAGGTCTCCGCGATCCTGGGGGAGGAGCAGTGAGCGAGCTCATCCGGAAGTCCGCGAGCGAGCTGTCCGAGCTGCTGGCCTCGAAGGAGGTGAGCGCCGTGGAGGTGACCCGGGAACACCTCGACCGCATCGCCTCCGTCGACGGCGACGTGGCCGCCTTCCTCCACGTGTCGGCCGACGCTCTCGACGTCGCCGCCGGCATCGACGAACGCCGCGCGAGCGGCGAGGCGCTCGGTCCGCTCGCGGGCGTTCCGCTCGCCATCAAGGACGTGCTCGTGACCACCGACATGCCGTCGACCTCGGGCAGTCGCATCCTCGAGGGCTACATGTCGCCGTTCGACGCCACCGTCGTGGCGCGGTCGCGGGCGGCGGGACTCGTCCCCATCGGGAAGACCAACATGGACGAGTTCGCGATGGGCTCGTCCACGGAGCACTCGGCGTACGGCCCCACCCACAACCCGTGGGACCTGGATCGGATCCCCGGCGGCTCCGGCGGGGGGTCGGCCGCCGCCGTCGCCGCCTTCGAGGCGCCTCTCGCGCTCGGGAGCGACACGGGTGGCTCCATCCGGCAGCCCGCGCACGTCACCGGGACCGTCGGCGTCAAGCCGACCTACGGCGGAGTCAGCCGGTACGGAGCGATCGCCCTCGCGTCGTCGCTCGATCAGGTCGGTCCCGTCACGCGGACCGTGCTCGACGCCGGGCTGCTCCACGACGTCATCGGCGGCCACGACCCCCTCGACTCGACCTCGCTCCGCGACGACTGGCCGTCGATGGCCGCGGCCGCTCGCGAGGGTGCCGCAGGCGGCGCGCTCGCGGGTCTGCGAGTCGGCGTCGTGTCGCAGTTCACGGGCGACGGATTCCAGGCCGGGGTGCGCCGCCGCTACGAGGAGGCGCTCGCGCTCCTCGAGAGCAACGGAGCCGAGCTCGTCGAGGTGAGCGCTCCCCACTTCGAGTACGCCATCTCCGCGTACTACCTGATCCTCCCGGCCGAGGCGTCCTCCAACCTCGCGAAGTTCGACTCGGTGCGGTTCGGCATGCGCGTCACGCCCTCGACGGGCGGCACGGTCGAGCAGGTCATGTCGGCGACGCGCGAGGCGGGGTTCGGCCCGGAGGTCAAGCGGCGCATCATCCTCGGAACCTACGCGCTCAGCGCCGGGTACTACGACGCGTACTACGGCAGCGCGCAGAAGGTCCGCACGCTCATCCAGCGCGACTTCGAGTCGGCCTTCCAGTCGGTCGACGTTCTCGTGAGCCCGAGCGCTCCGACGACGGCGTTCCGCCTCGGCGAGAAGCTCGACGACCCGCTCGCGATGTACCTCAACGACATCACCACCATTCCCGCGAACCTCGCGGGGGTGCCGGCCATGAGCGTGCCGATCGGTCTCGCGCCGGAGGACGGCCTGCCCGTCGGCCTTCAGCTGATGGCGCCCGTCCGCGAGGATGAGCGGCTCTACCGCGCCGGCGCGGCACTCGAAGCGCTGCTCCTCGAGCAGTGGGGACACGGCCTCCTCGCCGAGGCACCGGAACTGGGAGGCAAGTGATGGCGACCGATCGCCTGATGGACTTCGACGCGGCGCTCGAGCTGTTCGAGCCGGTGCTCGGCTTCGAGGTGCACGTCGAGCTCAACACCAAGACGAAGATGTTCTCGGCCGCCCCGAACGCCTTCGGCGACGCGCCCAACACGAACATCTCGCCGGTGTGCCTGGGTCTGCCCGGGGCGCTGCCCGTCGTCAACGAGCAGGCCGTGCGCTACTCGATCAGTCTCGGTCTCGCACTGGGCTGCAGCATCGCGCCGAGTTCACGATTCGCGCGGAAGAACTACTTCTACCCGGACCTCGCGAAGAACTACCAGATCTCGCAGTACGACGAGCCGATCGCGTTCGAGGGTCAGGTCGACGTCGAGCTCGCCGACGGCAGCGTGCGCACCATCCCGATCGAGCGCGCGCACATGGAGGAGGACGCCGGCAAGCTGACGCACGTCGGCGGCGCCACGGGTCGCATCCAGGGCGCGGAGTACTCGCTCGTCGACTACAACCGCGCGGGAGTCCCGCTCGTCGAGATCGTCACGAAGCCCATCTTCGGCGCCGAGCACGACGCGCCGGAGCTCGCGAAGGCGTACGTCGCGACGATCCGCGACATCGTGATCGCACTCGGGATCTCCGACGCCCGGATGGAGCGCGGCAACCTCCGATGCGATGCGAACGTGTCGCTCCGCCCGTGGGGGCAGGAGAAGCTCGGCACGCGCACGGAGACGAAGAACGTGAACTCGCTCCGGTCCGTCGAGCGGGCGGTCCGCTACGAGATCCAGCGCCAGGCCGCCATCCTCGCCGACGGCGGGTCGATCACGCAGGAGACCCGGCACTGGCACGAGGACACGGGCACCACGTCTGCCGGTCGGCCGAAGAGCGATGCGGACGACTACCGGTACTTCCCGGAGCCCGACCTGCTGCCCGTCGTGCCGTCGCCCGAGCTCATCGAGGAGCTGCGCGCTGCGCTGCCCGAGGCTCCGGCGATCCGTCGCCGCCGTCTCAAGGAGACGTGGGGGTTCACGGACCTGGAGTTCCAGGACGTCGCGAACGGCGGGCTCGTCGCCGAGGTCGAAGCGACCGTCGCCGCGGGAGCCAGCCCGCAGGCGGCGCGGAAATGGTGGACGGGGGAGATCTCTCGTCTCGCCAACGTGGCCGCGGTCGAGGCGAGCTCGCTCGTGTCGCCCGAGAGCGTCGCGGCTCTCGCCCGCCTCGTCGAGGCGGGCACACTCACGGACAAGCTCGCTCGTCAGGTGCTCGAGGGCGTCATCGCCGGCGAGGGGACGCCGGAGGAGGTCGTCGACAAGCGGGGTCTCGCCGTGGTGTCGGACGACGGCGCTCTCATCGCGGCCATCGACGACGCCCTCGCGGCGCAGCCCGACGTGCTCGCGAAGATCCAGGACGGCAAGGTGCAGGCGGCCGGGGCCGTGATCGGTGCCGTGATGAAGGCGATGCGCGGGCAGGCGGACGCCGCCCGCGTCCGCGAGCTGATCCTGGAGCGCGCCGGGCAGTCCTGACGCGGGTTGCGGCCTGGGCGCAGAGCCCGGGCCGCAACACACCCTCAGCGGGGGTCGCGTCCGGTGAGGGCCTCGCGGAAGAAGTCCACAGCCTCTTCGTACTTTCCGACCAGCAACGCGCGCCGTCCGTCCAGTACGGCGAAGAACGGCGTCAGCGCCGCATTGTGCTCGCTGATGCAGAGCTCGCGCCCCGCCTCCACCATCTCGCCGAGCAGCTCGGGGTCTACGTCTGGCCGCATCGACAGTGCGCTCGCGCGCGCCAGCTGGCGCGCAGCATCCTGGACGTTCTCTCGCAGGGCCACTCGCTCCCAGGCCTGCAGAGCCTCCTGGGTACCGATCGGGTCGCCGCTGCGGATCTCGTTCTCGAGCAGACGCAGTCGGATCTGCTCCGACCAGAAAGCGTCGGGCTTGAGCATCCGTTCGAGGTGCACGGCGACTTCCCGGCGGCACAGCTC
>CAKTZW010000057.1 GCA_934636065.1 uncultured Labedella sp. | reverse complement strand
ACAACACTGAACGAATCCACTCAGGCCACGGCCTCACACCCGCAGCCCGAGTGTCACCAACCTCATGACTAAGTACACCTAGGCCGGGAGCGGCCAGCCTTCCTTCTTGACGCGGTCGCGCCAGTACGTAGCTGCGTCGGTGCCGCCTTGCATGGCGACGAACTCACCCGTCCGTTCGGCAAGTGCTGTCTGTGGATCGGTCACGTCGGCGAACGATTCACCGGCGGTCTGCGAGCGCAGATCGAAGTGATCGCGCAGCTCAACGACCGGAGCGTCACCGAGGAGATCCGTCTGGCGCTGGAGGCTTGGGTCGAGACGACTAAGTCCGACCTAAAGGCGCTCCAGCGCGCTGAGACGATGCGAGCCGAGATCGAGCGCGAGGCCAAGACCAAGCAGAGCTCGATCGAGGCCATTTTCGGAGGCGCTGCTTCACTCCCCGTTGATGTTTTGTGGCTCGTCGCCAACCTATCCTGGTTCCTTGCCGCTCAAAGGAGTAGCTAGGAGGTCGCCAGAGCACTAGCCGCGCCGCCGCAGAGCAGCTGGGTCGAGACGCGCACGACCTGCAAGCGGCAAGTGGGTTCTCCTCATGAACGAATTCGAGGCATACCGGGCCCCAACTCATTTAAGAGAATCCCTGTTCAAGTTGTAAGTAGGGTACGGGCCCCCGATGTATTGCTGCCTTCTTGCAGCGCCTCAAGTGGCCCCGACTCCACGCTTACGTCGGGACCCGCCGATATCGTTTAGGTGCCCGATCGCTTCACTACGAATCCGCGCATCGCCGCGCGAAGGAGACGTCACCCGTATGGCCAAATCACTACTCGAGCAACTGCCCAGCCTCGTCGCTGCCGCCAAGCGACGGGCTGACCTGAGGAATGAGATTGTCTGGGCGTATCACGGTCCCGGATCGCCGGCGTCTTGGAGCGTCGATGAGCGGCGTTGACTACTCAGAGCGTCACGACGGACAGCTCATCAAAGTCCTAGAGGTTGTCGAAGACGGTCATGTCTTCTATGGGCGAACCACAAACGGTGGCTCCGCTCGGTTCTCGTTCACCGATCCTGTTGAGCTCGAGCGCGGCGACGTGATCTTTGTCGTCCATGAGGGCGGCTTCTTCCTCGCGCCGGACGCATTGTGGGCGGAAGACACCTCAGTCGGAGTGGTCCGGAAACTGCTTGAAGATTCGACCGTGATCGAAGGCGGCGCTGGAATTCGTGTCGTCAGTGGCGTGCCGAAGATCGATGTCGTCGTGGGAAACACGGTGGAGTACACGGACAGTGAAGGCATCATTCGAGTGATCTCCGAAGTGCCGCTGCGCTATCGGGACGCAGGTGTCGACGAGGATCTACGCGAGTACATCATCGAGCCCGCAGAGAACGGCCTGAGCTTCGAGTCATTCGGCGGCTACGAGCGGGTTATCGAACGAGCAAAGGAGCTCATCGAAACGCAGCTTGACCGAGCCGAGGAGCTCAAGAAGATCGGTGCGAAACCGGTGAAGGGCGTGATCTTCACCGGGGCACCTGGCACCGGCAAGACTCATCTCGCGCGAATCATCGCTCAGGTCTCGGGGGCGACGTTCTACCTAGTGAGTGGTCCGTCGATCGTCAGCAAGTGGGTGGGCGATAGTGAGGAGACGTTGCGTCGCATCTTTGGGGAAGCCGCAAAACGGGATCGAGCGATCATCTTCTTCGACGAGATCGACAGTATCGCCGGTCGGCGGACCAACGACTCAAACGGAGAGTCCAAACGAGTCGTTGCTCAGCTACTGACCCTCCTCGACGGGTTCGAAGAAGACAGCAACGTGATTGTGATCGCGGCGACGAACCGCGTTGAGGACATCGACGAGGCCCTGCTGCGGCCGGGACGGTTCGATTGGGAGATTGAATTCCCGCTTCCGACCATCGAGGACCGATACGAGATCCTGCAGGTTCGAGCAAAGCAACTCACAACGACCGAGCCGCTACCCCTCGAGGATCTGGCCAAGCTAACGGAGGGTTGGTCCGGAGCCATGCTCACTGCGATCTGGACTGAGGCTGCTCTGCTTGCCGCGAGCGACCGTCGCACCGCCATCGCAGATGAAGACCTCGCCCTCGCATACGAGCGCGTTAGAACGAGGCCGGCGCGAGTTCGAATGGAAGGCGGCTCGAATGATGCGTAGACGCTGGTTCCGTCATCCGATCAAGTCCTTCAAGAGCTGGCGAGAGGAGAAGCAACTCGATGGTCGGGCCGAGGACATCAAGTCCAGTCGGCCCTTGCGTGAGTTCGTTTACCTCGACGCGGTCAGTCTCCATAGTTTGTTAGTCTCCCAGAACGCCACCATCCCCACCGAAGTCTCGCAGGCGATCTCAAGGGCCGACGAGGCCGAGCTATCCGGCTCCGTGGCAACGAAAGCCGGATCCGATCTCGTCGGCGGGTCCGTCCAAGCTGAGTCATCGGCCCGCTACCAAACCAGCAACAGCAACAGCACCCAGAGCTCGAGGAAGGCAGTGATCCAGACGCTCTTCAAGGAGCTGAGGGAGCTGTCGCTTGACTTCAAGCTGGCAACCCCACCGGAGGCCCCGGCGGCCCTTGGTTCCGCCGAATCCGTAACAGAGACGGACGATCGGCGTTCCGTCGAGGTGGGCTCATCGTTTCTACGTGGAGACTTGCTAGAGGTCGAAGTGACGCTTGCGGTCGACCCTGTGTTCAAGCTCGGCGCCATGATGACTGAGTGGTCGGCGATGGCAGACGAGTATCCGGCTATGTTCGGCGACGGCGGGATGCTCGGGTTCCTACGTGACAGCGAGCCGATCATCAGAGTGCTCGATCGCTTCCTCGCCGGGCTCATCCCGATCAAGGCGACTGCAGTCCACTACGTCGTCGTGGAGATTGGTGGGCACCAGTACGTCGTTCACAACGCAGCGGTAAGAGACCTTGGACTCGAGACGCGCCCCTTAATGATTGCCGGCGTGACCGAGCACATGGGGTACTGGAAGGACATCCGTCGTGTCCTGTTCTCGGGTGCTCGCTTCACGGTCCTCGGACGTGTGGCACGGGATGGCATCCACCAATCCTGGACGCCGGTGAAGCTCGCCGACCTGTTCAGTGAGGTGGCTCCAGACTTCGTTGACACCATCAACGCGATTCGGTCACCCTCCGCCTCCGACCCTGCGACTGGAGCCCAGCTCGCGCAGCAGGTCGCGCTCGGGAAGGCCCTTGACCTCTATAGGGCAGGTTCGACGCCGGAAGGTTCAGAGTGGACTGAGACCGATCAACTTCTCGTTGATGCACTAAAGATCAAGCTCGCTACAGGAACGACCGACGCCTCCGCGCAGCGCCGAGCTTTCGATAGTGTGCGATCGGTAGTTTCGAAGCGCTATGACCTCGGGGAAATCGAACCGGCTCAAGACCTTGCCCTTCGACAGTGGGCACGTTCAGAGACGGGATTGGAGCTGTTTCCGTCTTTCGCGCTCGCCACTTCCGGTCAGCAAGAAAAGCCGCCGAGCGATAAGCCCGACGAGCGACTACTCGACGTCGAAGTCATCGCGATCTACTGGTAGCTGGACGACGGGGGAGCCCCCGGTCAGCTCCCTCCCTGAGAGTGTCCAAACACTCGCGCGACATAGAAGCCGAACCGTGCGATCTTCTTCCAGCCGGCGGAGATGAAGATGACAACGAGCAGTGGACCGAACCACCAGTGCGTGGTGACGTTCACGACCACGGCGTTCCAGAGCATCTCCAGCGCAGTCCAGCGTCCATCCCAAATGATGTGGTGCCAGTCGATGTCCATGGTGCCCTTCGGGTTGTTGGGCTGAAGCTATCCGTGACGTGCGACATCGCGGGGTCCACTTGCATAGTGAGAGCGCTGCGGCTAGCTGAACTGAATTGACGTCATCAGACGCGCCGCAAGATCCCTTCCGCCCTCCTGTTGGCGGGCGGAGCTTCACGCCGGCGGCGATGATGGCGACGCGCATCGTCTCCTGATTGACAGTCATCTGCTTGGCCACCTCAGAGAGTGACAAGCCTGATTTGTAGAGGCGCTTGGCCTTGGTCAGCTGCCTGCCTGTGAGCGGCTGGCGCCGGACGACCACGTTGCTCGCGGAGGATCCGGAGGGTGGTCGACTTCGCGACCTTGAACTGCTCGGCGAGGGCGGTCGACGTCGCGTCGCCTGTCGAGTACTTGCGAACGACCTCTGCGTGGGCGGCGGGAGACAGGCGGCTCCACGGCCTCGTCCGCGTAATGGTTCAAGCAACCGGCACGTCCTCTTCGGCGGCCTTCAGAATCTACCGAATCCGGTCCGCTGTAACAGGGGTGTGCTAATTGGAAGAGAGGTAGTCAAGGTTGACACTGAGGCTCGATGAGACGGACGTCGTATCGGGCCTCCGTCGTTTCAACGATGCGTGCGTCCACGCGTCCGTGGGAGTCGTCCGGGCCCGCGTGCGAGGATGACCCCATGCCGCGCACCCCGATCCAGCTCCTGAGCCCCGCCGATCAGGAGCGTCGCCGCGGGCTCCGGGTGATGAAGGGGGTCGCGCTCGGGGCGCTGCTCGTCATGGCGGTGCTGTTCGTGGTCGCGTTCGTGCCGCAGAAGCGGTATCCCGACTCGGGTACGTTTGGGCGTACGCAGAGGGCGGCATGGTCGGTGCGCTCGCCGACGGGTTCGCGGTGACCGGTGACGGCGTTGTTCCGGCATCCGCTCGGCATCTCGATCCCGCACGCCGCGATCATCCCCACTCGCAAGGACCAGATCGGCCGGAATCTCGGGAAGTTCGTCGAGGGGCAGTTCCTGCGCTCCGACGTCGTGCGTGCGCAGCTTGGCGAAACGGTGACCACCGCCCGTGCAGCCTGGGGAGGTAAGCCGCAATGCGCACAGTCGAGAGGGGTCACGCCGCGTCGATCGCGGCCTGAAGCGACGCACCGAGCCGCCGCACGGCCTCCTCGTCGTCGAGCCCCACGAGCGGATCGAGACCGACGACGTAGCGACCGAAGGCGTAACCGAGGACCTGCGACGTGACGAAACTCGCACGCACCGCGGCGTCCGACGGCTCGTTGGAGAGGAACGGCAGGACCTGCGCCGTGAAGACGGAGCGCACCCGCGCCGCCGCGTCGGCGTCCTGGGCGGAGGCCCGGAGCAGGATCCGCAGAGCGCGCCCCGGGGTCTCGCTGCCCCACAGCGCCACAGCGTGCCGAGCGAGGGCGTGCCCGAGGCGGTCCTTCGGCACGGCGTCCATCCGAGGCAGGTCGAGCTCGATGGAGGTGGCCGCGAGGAAGAGGCGCTCCTTCTGCTTCCCGCGCCTCCATCGACGTCCTCATCATCGGAGCCGGCCCGGTCGGCCTCGCCGCCGCCCTGACGCTCCAGCGCCGACGCGTGAATATGCGCATCGTGGATGCGGCCGTCCAGGGTGCATCCACCTCCCGCGCCGCCGTGATCCACGCGCGAACGCTCGAGGTCCTCGAGAGCATCGACCTCGCGGCGCCGATCGTGGAGGAGGGGGTGATCGTCCCCGACTTCACGGTGCGCGACGGCACGAGGAAGCTCGCCCACATCGACTTCCGAGGCCTCCGCACCGCCTACCCGTTCACCCTGATGCTGTCGCAGGCGCGCACGGAGGAGCTGCTGCGGGCCGCGCTTGTCGAGCACGGCTGTGAGGTGGAGAGGGAGCTCGCGTTCGACTCGTTCACCGCCGGGGCATCTCGCATCGCCCAGCTCGACACCTGACCCGGGGGACTGGGGCAGCGAATGGAGAATGGCCGGTAGGCAGCGGCGGCGAAGACGCGTCCCCACAACGCTCACGTGCGAGGATGACGGGATGGCGCGCACCCCCACCCACCTCTTGGGCCCCGCGGATCAGGAGCGCCGGCGGAGCCTGCGGACGATGAAGGGCGTGGCGCTCGCCGCGCTGCTCCTCATGGCGTTGCTGTTCGTGGTCGCGTTTGTGCTCCAGGAGCGGTACCCCGCGCTCGGCTACGTCCGCGCGTTCGCGGAGGGTGGCATGGTCGGTGCGCTCGCCGACTGGTTCGCGGTGACGGCGCTGTTCCGGCATCCGCTCGGCATCCCGATCCCGCATACGGCGATCATCCCGACCCGCAAGGACGAGATCGGTCGCAACCTCGGCGAGTTCGTCGAGACCCAGTTCCTCCGAGCGGACGTCGTGCGCACCAAGCTCGACAAGACGGCCATCGCCGCCCGGCTGGGGGAGTGGCTGAGCGCCCCGGAGCACGCCGAACGCGTGGGCGAGGAGGGCTCGCTCATGGCGGCGAGCGTCCTGCGCGCGCTGAGCGACGACGACGTGAGCGACGTCATCGAGGACCTCGCCCGCACGCACCTCATCGAGCCCGAGTCCGGTCCGCCGCTCGGCGGCTGGCTGGGCCGCATCGTGGAGTCCGGCGCCCATCACGGCGCCGTGGACCTCGCCATCGACAGCATCGGGACGTGGCTGGCCGCCAATCGCGCCTCGTTCGACGGCCTGATCTCGAGGCGGCTGCCGAGTTGGCTCCCCTCGATCGCGGCGCGCCTCGTCGACGACACCATCTACAACGAGGCAGTCAAGTTCATCGCGGACGCCCAAGCCGATCAGGGTCACCCGGCCCGCACCGCGATCGACGGCTACCTGACCCGCCTGGCCGACAACCTGCAGCACGACGAGACGACGAAGGTCCGACTGGACGACGCCAAGGCGATGCTCTTCGACAGTCCGCAGGTCCGCGCGCTCGCCTCCGAGGCCTGGAACACCGCGAAGACCGGGCTGCTCGCCTCGCTCGCCGACCCGCAGAGTGGCCTGCGCCGCCGCGCCGTGCAGGTGCTCACCGACATCGGTGCGCGGCTCTCGACGGACCCCGCGCTTCAGGAGCGGGTCGACG
The DNA here is from genome assembly GCA_934636065.1 of uncultured Labedella sp. Lineage (GTDB taxonomy): Bacteria > Actinomycetota > Actinomycetes > Actinomycetales > Microbacteriaceae > Labedella. Next base: position 1,853 of record CAKTZW010000057.1, on the reverse strand, counting down.
GCCGGGTGGGCGACGCCGCCGAGTTCCTCGTCGGCCGCTATGGTCACGACATCGCGTCCATCATCACCGACACGGTCGAGCGCTGGGACGCGGAGGAGACAACGGAGAAGATCGAGCTCATGGTCGGTCGCGACCTGCAGTACATCCGGTTGAACGGCACGGTGGTCGGGGCGGTCGCCGGACTCCTGATCTTCACGATCGCGCACGCTCTCCTGGGCTGACCGACGTCACCCACGGGCGGACCGCACGGCGCTCACGGCCGCGTCAACGCGAGGTCCCGTGGGTCGGTGCGCTCGAGTCGGGCGCAGAGAGACGCGATGGCGCGTCAGTCCCCGACGGGGTTCGTGTCGGCCGCATCCGGTGTCCCCGTGGGGACGGTCGGCAGCACGAGTTGGAGGGACCTGAGCTCGGTGAGGACCTCGGTACCACGGCTCTCGATCGATCGGGACGGGTCCGTGCCCCACCGGACCCATGCGAGTTCCCAGATCGAGAATGCCAGGCGGGAGGCGAGCACGACGGCAGTCGAGGTGGGCTCGGTGCCCATTCGTTCGGCGAGCGCCGCGCCGAGGTTCTCGCGCCCCTCCTCAAGCAGGTCCCACAGGGCGGCGCGGGTGCCGGGGTTGCTGTCCATGACGTGCAGAACGGCGCTCAGGCGGGTGACGTCGTCCATGTGCACGTCGAGGGCGCCGAGGATGACGGCACCGAGTGACTCCGCGAGCGGTTCGGAAACGGGTCGGCCGCGAAGGGCGTCTCCGAGACGCAGGCTGTAGTTGAAGGGACCGAGCGCGAGATGGTCCTTGCTCGGGAAGTAGCGGTACAGCGTGGTGGAGCCCACCTCCGCTCTTTCGGCGATCTGCTCCATCGAGGTTCCTGCGAAGCCGTGCGTCATGAAGAGGTCGAGGGCGACGTCCAGGATTCGAGCCCGGACGCGCTCCGCTTTGAGCTCTCGCAGTCCCATGTCGCCAGTGTAGTCGATTCCGGGCTTGATTAACGAATGGGCGTTAATACATAGTGGGCATCGTGCCCGTTTTCTCTCGAGCCTCGGATCTTTCCCCGCACATACACAAAGGAGTGTTCATGCCTGTCCCACCCGGCGACCCCGCCGTCGGCACAGTTCATCCCGTGCCCGCCACACCGTTCCCGTGGCTCGTCACCGCGATCCTCGTCTCCAACCTCGGTGGCCTCATCGCGCTGCTCACGCCGCTCCAGTTGCTCCTGACGCTCCATCTGGTCGGCATAGCCGGAACGCAGGCGGCAGCCGCCTTCAGCGTCATCTCGGGGATCGGCGCGCTCTTCGCCGTCTTCGCGAACCCCCTCGGCGGCCGGATCAGCGACCGCACGGCCGCGCGCTTCGGCCGACGCCGCACGTGGATCCTCACCGGAGCGATCGCTGGAGCGCTCGTGGTGTTCGCCATCCACTTCACGACCGAGGTGTGGCAGGTCGCCGTCGTCTGGTGTCTCGCGCAAGCGGCGTTCAACTTCCAGCTCGCCGCCACGAGCGCGCTCATGCCTGACCAGGTGCCGGAGGCGCGACGCGGCACCGTTGCGGGCTTCGGCGGCGTCATCGCCGGCATCGCCCCGCTTATCGGGTTGCTGGCCGTCAGCATGATCCACGACTCGCTCGTTCAGTGGGGGATCATCGCCGTCGTGGCCGTCGTCTGCGGCCTGGTCGCCGTCGCGCTCGTGCGCGATCCCCGGCACCCGCGCTCGGCCGGTCAGGCGAGCCTCAACCTTCTCGAGATCGCGAAGTCGTTCTGGCTCAACCCGCGGAGGCACCCCGCCTTCGGTTGGGCGTGGGCCACGCGATTCCTCATCACGTGCGGCTTCGCCGCCAACTCGTACCAGGCGTTCGT
>CAKTZW010000056.1 GCA_934636065.1 uncultured Labedella sp. | reverse complement strand
CCTTCTATCTCGTTCGCGACGAGGCCGGCGAGATCGTCCCCAACGTCGCCCTCGGGATCGTGGCGGTCGTGGTGGCATGGGGGCGGTGGCGAGTCGCGCCGGTCACCGGTCAGCTTCCGGAACCCGCGCCGTTCACGACCGCGATCCCGGATGCGCGACCACCCGCCGAGATGGCGCTGTTCCAACTCCCCACCGGGTCCTACGCGACCCGCGCCGCGCTCGCTTTCGCCGGAGGCTCGTTCTCCGAGCAGCGGGACTTCGCGTCCACCGCCGTGCTCATCCGCCACCCGAAGGGCGACCTGCTGCTCGACGCGGGTTTCGGGGAGCACGCCACCGAGCACATCGAGATGCTGCCGTCGTTCCGCCGTGCCGCGCACGAACTCGGCACCACGGCCGCCGCGCAGCTCGACGCGGCGGGCTACGACCGCTCGTCGCTTCTCGGCGTCCTGCTCACGCACTCGCACTGGGACCACGTGAGCGGGCTCGACTCGCTCGACGTCCCCATCTGGCTCACGGCCGCGGAGCGGGAGTACGCCGCGGCTGCGAAGGACGACCGGGTGTTCGCCCAGGTCGCCGCGGGGCACGCTGTCCGGGAGTTCTCCTTCGACGGGCCGTCCTACCTCGGATTCCGCCGCAGCCACGACGTGTACGGCGACGGCTCGGTCGTCGTGGTCCCCGCGGCCGGTCACACCACGGGGTCGATCATCGCGTTCGTGACGCTGCCGGACGACCGTCGGTACGCCTTCATCGGCGACCTGACCTGGCAGCTCGAGGGCATCACGGAACGGCGACAGAAGCCTCTCCTCATGCGTGCCCTCGCCGACAGCGACGCCGCGCAGGTGCGGCGCGACATCGCTCGGGTGGTGGCCGTCTCCGACCGTTTCCAGGTCGTGCCGGCCCACGACGCCGGTGCCTACGCCGGGATCCCCGTGCTCGGCGACGTCGTCGCGGACGCGCGCGCCGACGGGGCGGCCACCCGGTGACCGCGGCGGGCGACGTGCGCAGGGCCGCCGTCACCGAGCGGGCGCAGCGCGGCCGTACCGTCTACGCCCGCAACTTCGGCGTCGACGAGGAGGCCGCCGAGCGCCTCATGGTCGACCGTGCGGGCGTCGACTACGTGACCGAGGCGTTCGAAGCGGCGGGCGGCCCCGGCTGGCACGGCGCCGCGCTCACCGACCGCGACCGTGCCGTCGCGGTGGTCTCCGCCCTCGTCGCCTCCGGTGTCGTCGACGACCGCCTCGGGGTCTACCTCGACCTCGCGCGCCGCAACGGGCTCGATGACGCGGGCCTCGCCGAGCTCATGGTGCTGCTCACGGCGTACGTCGGACAGCCGTCCCCGTCCGCCGCGATGGCGGTCGTGCGCCGGACGGGGGACAAGCGGCCCGCGGAGTGAGGGTCGAGTCGCGCCATGCGGCGTGAGGAGCCGCGATGCGATACGCACCGCGGCTCCTCGGGCCGGGAGGCCCGACCGTCATGCTCCCGTGAGCGTGATCACCAGGCGGACGGAGAGGGCGAGCACCGAGACGAGGCCGATCGCGCCGAGCACGTTCTGCCACCACCGGTTCCGCATCTCGCCCATGAGGTCCCGCCGGTTCGCCATCACGATGATGAGGGCCGCGAGGATCGGGGCGATGAGCACCGTCAGCGCCTGCGCCACGACGATGAGCTGCACCGGTGAGGACTGGAAGACCACTGTGACCGCGACGCCGAACGCGAGGATCGAGCCGCTGATGACCTTCGCGGTGCGCGAGCCGGCGGACGGGCCGCGGCCGAGCGCGTCGGAGAGCATCGTGCCGCCCGCCGTCGCGTTCGCGATCATCGACGAGAACGCGGCACCGAAGAACCCGAGGGCGAACACGGTCGAGCCGACCGGTCCGGCGAGCGGCTCGAAGATCCCGGCCAGTTCCGCGATCGTGCCGGCCGCTTGTCCCGTCGCGCCGAGCACGGCCGCGGCGACCATCATGACGAGGACAGTCATGACGCCGGGGGCGACGATCCCGGGGATGGTGTCCACGAGCGTCACGTCGCGGTACTCCTCCTCGGTCCGACCCCGCTCCTTCGTCCCGTACGCGGTGTAGAAGGCCGCGTTGATGCTGAAGTTGGTGCCGACCAGGGCGACGATGAGCAGCCACGACCCCTCGGGTGCGGACGGGATGAGACCCGCGACCGTGCCGACCCAGTCGGGGCTCGCGAGGAACGCGCTCACGACGAAGGCGATGGCCATGAGTGCGACGATCGCGATGAGGACCTTCTCGACCACGCGGTACACGTGGCGGAACAGGAGGAGCGCCGCGACGGCGACGGTGCAGATCACCGTCCACATGACGGGCGGGCCGCCGAACAGCATCGACAGGCCGAGGCCGGAGCCGACGGCGTTGCCGACGGAGAACATGAGCGTGATCAGGAACACGCCGACGCCCGCGACGATGCCGACGGCTCGGCCGAGGTGCTCCTTGATCGAGGTGATGAGGGACACGGGTGACTTGATCCCGAGTCGGACGCTCATGTCCGTCAACACGATCATCAGGATCGTCGAGACCACGATCACCCAGACGAGCGCGTACTGATAGCCGCTCCCCGCCTGGACGGCGGTCGTCAGATTCCCGGGCCCGAACTGCCAGGCGCCGGCGACGAAGGCCGGGCCGATGAGCAGGAGCCGCTGCCAGAACGAGCGGCGTCGCCTGCTCGCTCCGACGATGGTCTCCATGGTCCCGGTCGAGATCCGGCCGTAGCCGGTGCCGGGTGTGGTGGACGTGTGACGGGTCTTCGTTCGCTCACTCATGGCGAGCCTCCTTCGTCGGAGTGCGGCGGGGCCGCGTCAGTCTTCATTGACTTCTCTGCCGCTCACGCGGCGGCGGCCCTGCGGGGAGGACCGTGAGCGGGGGCCGGTGATCGGCCCCCGCCGACCGGCTCACGCGTCGACGGTGACCTTCTCGAGACCGGCGGAGGCGAAAGCGGCCGCGATCTCGGCGTCGGCCCCGTCCGCCAGGGGGAGCAGCGGGGTCCGGACCGTCGCGTGGTCGAGGATACCCCGGTGCACGAGCCCCCACTTGAGCGCGACGGTGCCCTCCATGTGGGAGCCGCGATGGTACACGTTCTTGGTCACGGGGAGGAGCCGCTCGTGGATTGCGTGAGCGGCCCGGTAGTCACCGGCCCTGCCAGCGGCGATGAGCTCGACGAGCAGTTCCGGGGCGATGTTGCCGTAGCCGACGAGGAGTCCGTCGACGTCGAACATCGTCGGGAGCAGGTACTCGTCGTGGCAGGACAGGATCTGCAGCTCCGGGTAGGCGGCGCGGAGGGCGGGGATCTCGGTGTACCAGCGGCGCATGTTGCGCACGCCGTTCTTGGTCGCGAAGACGCCCTCCTGGCCGGCGATCTCGAGCTGGGTGTCGAGGTCGTAGCTGGCCTTGGTGTTGTCCGGGTACTGGAACAGGATGAGCGGGAGGCCGCTCTCGTCCCAGATGTCCTGGTAGCGGGTCTGCGGCGCCCCCTGCTGGAAGCCGAAGCGCAGCCAGCCGTGCGAGGGGTAGACGAGTCCCGCCGATGCGCCGGCGTCGACGGCGCGCTTCGCCTCGAGGGCCGCGACCTTGTTCCCCTCCCCGGTGATGCCCGCGACGATCGGGATGCGTCCCTCGACGGAGTCGCGGAACGCCCGAATGACGTCGAGCTGTTCGTCGACGGTGAGGAAGGTCCCCTCGCCGGCGTGACCCAGTACGACGAGGCTCTTGACTCCGTCGACGGAACCGAGCCAGGAGCCGAGTCGCTGGATCGCGTCGAAGTCGATGTCACCGTCGAGGGTGAACGGCGTGACGGGTGCGGGGCTGAGGCCGCGGAGGTCGATGGTCATGGCTGTCTCTTCTCCTCGTCGAGATCGTATTGCATTTGCGAACGTTACTGAGAACGTTTGCAATAGTCTGCGCTCGCTGGGGAGAGCGCGTCAAGAGGCCGGGCGAAAAAGTGTCGGAGCGGGCACAGCCACCCGTGCGATCAGACGGGAGCGCGGCCTGTGGAGTCGCGGGGAATCATCGTCGGGGGCAGCACGACGTGACCCGTGTCGCCGTCCACGAGCATGCGGACCGCCGTCTGCCCGATGAGGTCGAGGGAGGCGCGGACGCTGCTGAGCGGGGTCGGGAGGTGGCGCGCGAGCGGGATGTCGTTGAAGCCCACGACCGAGAGGTCGGCCGGGACCGAGAGCCCGCGACGCGACGCGGCGGCCATCGCGCCGATCGCCGCGTGATCGGTGACCGCGAAGATCGCCGTCGGTTTGGTGGAGAGGCGGAGCAGCTGTTCCGCGGCGTCGTGGCCCGTCTCCACCGAGAAGTCCACGCCCCTCACCAGCTCGGGGTCGAGATCGGCTCCGGCCTCGCGGAGCGCGTCGAGCGCGCCCTCCCGACGTCCGCGAGCGCTCGACGCGTACGTCGGGCCCGCGATGACGCCGATCCGGCGGTGTCCCAGGTCGACGAGGTGGCGGACGGCGAGGTATCCGCCCAGTCGGTCGTCCGTCACGACCGACGGGCTGTCGCCTGCGGTGCGCAGTGCGAGGACGTGCGGAACGCCGGCCGTCCGCAGTTCGGCGGCGAACCCGTCGTCGAGTCTCGCCGTGGTCAGGATGAGTCCGTCGACCTTCCGGGAGAGCAACGACGCGGCGACACGCCGCCCGCGCGCGGGGTCGTCGTGGCTCGTCGCCACGAGCGCCTGGACGTCGCGTCGCTCGCATTCACGCGCGATCTCCTCGTAGAGGATACCCATCACCGCGTCCGAGAGCCGCGGCACGATCACGCCGATCGTGCTCGTGCCCTGTCGACGCAGGCTCGAGGCCGCATAGTCCCGCTGATAGCCGAGCCGCTCGGCCGCCTCGCGGACGCGTCGGGCGTTCTCCGGGGAGGAGCCCTCGTAGCGCTTGTCGAGCAGGCGCGACGCCGTCGAGATGCTCACACCGGCCGCTTCGGCGACGTCCTTCAGCGTCGCCGGGCGCCGGACGGGCCCCGACTGCTCAGCCTCATCCACCATGGGCCGCCTCCTCGTGCAAACGTTCCTGCAATCCTCGCGGACTCTCAGGATGTCACGAGAGCTGAGTGCACGTCGCGTCCCGGCGCCGACCGTGACCGGACGGGCTGGCCGCGTGCTCCCGTCGTCCGACAGAATGACTCACATGACCGACGCCACCCTGACGACGCCCCCGCCGAGCGGGACGGGCTGCATCGATTGCGACGAGCTCGGCGGGTGGTGGGTGCACTTGCGCCGCTGCGTCGAGTGCGGGCACGTGGGGTGCTGCGACACCTCGCCGGCGCAGCACGCGACAGCGCACTTCCGGGAGACCGGCCATCCCATCATCCGGTCCTTCGAGCCGGGCGAGGACTGGTACTGGGACTACACGACGAACGACGCCGCCGAGACCGTGCCCGTGCCGCCCCCGCTCGCCCGTCCCGAGGAGCAGCCCGTGCCCGGCCCCGCCGACCGGGTCCCCGACGACTGGCGCAGCCTCATCCACCGCTGAGCGGCGCTCCCGTCGTCGTCGGTCCCACCGACATCTGGCCGCCACACCTGCCGCCCGACTGGCCGCTACATCCCTGGGCCGACCGCCACACCTGTAGCCGACCGCCACAGCTCCTTCTGTAGCGGTCGGCTACAGGTGCAGCGCTGACCGGCAGGCGGACCGACGTCGGGCGAGCGGACCGGGAGGACCGGACCGGCAGGGGCCGGGAGGGGCGGGGTCCGAGGGCAAGCCGGGGGTTCTCGGAGCCGGAGTCCGTACGCTGGACGCCTGACACGATCCGTCGACTCCGCGTCCGACTCCTCACATCATCCCGACGCCCGGGTGACCCCGGGCGCGCACCGCCTCGGGACGGGGGCCCGCCGATGAGCGGCGACCTCCTCCTCAACATCGCCCTCGTCATCGTCTTCGTCCTCATCGGCGGCGTCTTCGCCGCGACCGAGATGGCGCTCGTGACGCTGCGGGAGAGCCAGGTCAACGCGATCGCGCAGCGCGGCCGACGCGGCGAGAAGGTCGCGAGCCTCGCACGGAACCCCAACACGTTCCTCTCGGCCGTGCAGATCGGCGTGACCGTGGCAGGCTTCGCGTCCGCCGCCTACGGGGCGTCGTCGATCGCGCCGTCCGTCGCCCCGCTGTTCGTCTCCCTCGGGCTGGGCGAGCAGGTAGCCACGACCGTCGCGACGATCGCCCTCACCCTCGTGATCGCGTACCTGTCGCTCGTGCTCGGCGAGCTCGCGCCGAAGCGGCTCGCAATCCAGCGCAACGCCCAGTTCGCCTACGCCGTCGCCCCCACGCTCAACGGCTTCGCGACCCTCATGCGCCCCGTCATCTGGCTGCTGTCCGTCTCCACGAACGCGGTCGTGCGCCTGCTGGGCGGCGACCCCGACAAGTCGAGCGAGGAGCTGACGGAGGAGGAGCTGCGCGACATCGTGTCGAGCCACGAGGGCCTCCCGGAGGACGAGCGCCGGATCCTCGACGACGTGCTCTCCCTGCGCGATCGGCAGATCAGCGAGGTGATGCGGCCGCGGCCCGAGGTCGTCGCCCTGGACGGCTCCGGCACGATCGCCGACGCCGTCGAGCGCGTGCAGGACCAGCCGTTCTCGCGGTACCCCGTCGTGGACCAGTCGATCGACGACATCACGGGGTTCGTGCACGTGCGCGACCTGTTCGATGCCGCATCGGAGGACGCGACGCGACCGCTCGCCGCCGTCGTACGCGACATCCCCTACCTGCCGTCGACGGCGCGGGTCCTGCCGACCCTCACGGGCATGCGCGCGAAGAACCAGCAGATCGCCGTCGTCGTCGACGAGTACGGCGGCACCGACGGGATCGTGACGCTCGAAGACCTCGTGGAGGAGGTCGTCGGCGAGATCTTCGACGAATACGACACCGACGCCGCCCCGGACGAGCTCGCGGAGGAGGGCGGACTCGTCGACGGCCGCCTCAACATCCAGGACTTCGAGGAGGCGACCGGCCTGCAGGTCCCGCGCGGAACGTGGGACACCGTCGCGGGCTTCGTGCTCGAGCGCCTCGGCCGACTCGCGGCCGTCGGCGACACGGTCGAGGTCGACGGCGCGACGATCCAGGTCACGGCGATGGATCGGCGCCGCATCTCGGAGCTGCTCGTAACGAAGCGGCCGGCCGAGGACCAGCCTGCCGGGGATCTCGGGTCCGAGCATCCCGGCGTCTGACGTTCCGCGCGCTCCGCTGCGGATAGGGCGCTGAACGCTCGCTCGCGCGCCCCCGTCAGCGGACGACGTCGTACAGTGCTCGCGAGCGGTCCAGGTACTCACGATGCGCCTGCTCGGTCTCCTCGCCTTCCTTCTCGAGGACGTCGCCGCGGTACGCGAAGAAGTCGACCCCGGCGTCCTTGCCTCCCTCGTCGTCCTCCTCCGTGCTCTCGAGCCAGGCATCGAACCCCGGGAGCTCGTCGCGCGCACGCATATCCGCGAGGACGGCCGTCCTCGTGAAGCCGTCGGCCCACTGGCCGTCGTCGGAGTGCGCCACCCAGAGACCCCGGATCACCCCGGCGATCCGCATCATCGCGATGTCGCGGGGAACGCCCGTCTCCTCGAGCCACGCGGCGTAGTCGGCGATCGGGCGCCACTGGTCCGCCACGTCGCCCGGCTCGTCGCCGTCGAGGGACGGGAACGCCGCGGCGAGCGCGCGCACGCGCCGATCCTCACTCAGCTGGCGCGACGCGCAGTCGAGCGCCGCCGGGTCCATCCAGAACGCCGTCTCCTCCTCTTCGCTCCACGAGCCGGCGTCTTCCTCGGAGGGGATCTGCCGAGCCCTCCCGCTGTCGAGGCAGGAGGAGAAGTCGTCGTCCTCGAGAGCGGCGGCGATCCCGGTCCGGGGACGGAGGGTCAGTGTGAGGATGACGGTCGCGATCACCGCGATCACCGCCACGGCGGCGACGAGGAGGAGGACGAGCCGGCGGGCGCCGGAACGACGCGGAACACTCGCGGAAGGTGACATGAGGTCGACGATAACGGCGGTGCCGGAGCAGCGTCCACCGATCAGGGCCGCGGGCGTTCGCGTCGTCGCCGCTCCGCCACCGCGGCGGCCCCGATGAGGATCGCCATCCAGACGGTCGCGCCCAGGAGGGCCGCGATGGGAAGGAGGAGGACTCCGTACGTCATGTCGCTCCACAGCGGTGACACGGCGACGGCGGCGCAACCGAGCGCTCCGCCGCCGGCGATGATCCGCAGCGCGGCACTCGTACGTCCGATCGCTCCGGACCGCGAAGCGCTGATGGCCCGCCACACGAGGGCGATGCCCGCCCCGAGCAGGATCGCACCGGGGAGGAAGAAAAGGAGCGCCGTCGCCGTCATCGCCACGCCCATCGGGTCCGGGCGGTCAGAGCGGACTCGCGTTCACGCGTCGGGCGGTCGGGCATCGGCGGGCGGCTCAGGAACCGGCCGGGGTGCGCTGCTTGGTGATACGCCACTGGTTGCCGGCGTCCGAACGTGCGAAGGTCGCGGAGTCCACGAGCAGGCGCACGAACGCGAGTCCGCGTCCGTCCTCGGCGAGCTCGGGCGGCATGGTCACCGCCCCGGCCGCGTCGAGGGCGACCGGCGGAGCAGAGTCGGTGAGGTGCGCGGTGAGGAGCGAGGCGTCGCATGCGACGTTCACGGCCCACTCGACGCTCGCGCCGTTGCCGGCGTGCTGGACCACGTTGGACGCGAGCTCGATGAGCGCCGTCTCGAACCTCATCCGGTCGTCGTCGGCGATCGTCGGCTC
>CAKTZW010000055.1 GCA_934636065.1 uncultured Labedella sp. | reverse complement strand
GGCCGCGACCGCCCTCGGACGCTGCGCCCTCGCCGCGGCCGCCTTGGCCGTGACCGCCCTGGCCGCGACCGCCCTGGCCGCGACCGCCCTGGCCGCGACCGGTGCTCTCGTCCCGGGCTGCGCGCTTGCGGCGGGCGTTCGCCCCCTGCGAGGTGCCGCCACCCTGCGGGCGGCGCTCCTCCGGGACCGGCTTGACGAAGGCGGCGACCTCGCCGACGAGGGCCGTCACCTCGGGGGAGTCGGCCGTGACGACGGTCGGCTTTACCGAGATCTTCGCCTTGCGCAGCAGCGACGAGAGGTCGCCGCGCTGCGACGGGAGCGACACCGTCACGACGTCGCCCGCGCTGCCCGCGCGGGCGGTGCGGCCGGAGCGGTGCAGGTACGCCTTGTGCTCCATGGGCGGGTCGACGTGCACGACGAGCTCCACGTCGTCGACGTGGACACCGCGGGCCGCCACGTCCGTCGCGACGAGCACGCGGACGCTGCCGTCGCCGAACGCCTTGAGGTTGCGGTCGCGCTGCGGCTGCGAGAGGTTGCCGTGCAGGTCCACGGCGGGAATGCCCGACGCGGTGAGCTGCTTCGCGAGCTTCTTCGCGTGGTGCTTCGTGCGAAGGAAGAGGATGCGGCGACCCGTCCCGGACGCGAGCTTCTCCACGAGGGCCTTCTTGCCCTCGAGGGTCTCGACCTCGAAGACGTGGTGCGTCATCGCGGCGACGGGCGAGTTCGCTTCGTCGACCGAGTGCAGGACCTCGTCGTGCAGGAAGCGACGGACGAGCTTGTCCACGCCGTTGTCGAGCGTCGCCGAGAACAGCAGCCGCTGGCCGTTCGCGGGCGTCTTGTCGAGGATGCGCGTCACGACGGGGAGGAAGCCGAGGTCCGCCATGTGGTCGGCCTCGTCGATCACGGTGATCTCGATCGCATCGAGGGTCACGAAGCCCTGCTGCATGAGATCCTCGAGGCGACCGGGGCAGGCGACGATGATGTCGACCCCCGACTTGAGCGCCGCGACCTGACGGTTCTGGCTGACGCCGCCGAAGATGGTGGTCGTCGTGAGGTCGTACGCCGCCGCGAGGGGAGCGAGGGTCGCGTCGATCTGCGTCGCGAGCTCGCGCGTCGGGGCGAGCACGAGGGCGAGCGGGCGCCCGGGGCGCCGCCGACCACCGGCGAGAGCGCCGCCGAGACGGGCGACGAGCGGGATCGCGAAGGCGATGGTCTTGCCGGACCCCGTCTTTCCGCGACCGAGGACATCGCGCCCGGCGAGGGTGTCGGGGAGGGTGTCCTCCTGGATCGGGAACGGGGTCGTCTTCCCGTCCGCCGCGAGGACGGAGACGAGAGGAGCGGGCACGCCGAGCGTGCTGAAGGTGGTGTCGGTCACTGGTGCCTTTCGGGCAACTGGAGCACGCCATGGCGCCCCGATCGGCTGTCGGGGAGGGAGTGCTGAGATGGCGAAGGTGCCTGCTGGCACGATCGTTCGCCGTTTGGAACGGTGCGGGTGGATGATCACCGCGCACGGTTCAACAGAGATCCCGCGGCCCGTGGGGCTGCTGCCTGGAGAGGCCGGAGATGTGAAGAGCGTTCTGACGACGCCGGAGACCCGTCGATGGATCCTCCGTTGACCCCAGTCTAGCGGACGAGCGCGGGAAAGGCCTCAGCCCTCCGCCGACTCGTCGTCGACGGCCGCGATCTCGGGGTCGTACGCCCACGTCGGGGCGAGCTCCGCGAGGCGGGACGCCCGCCACTGCCACACCGTCCAGAGCGGGAACCACAGTGCCGGGGCGGCGGCGCCGCCGATGTCGAGACGGTCGCGGTACAGGGTCTTGCCGTGGTCGTCCGGCGCCGGCGCGACGGCCATGCGGTGCCGCCACGACCGCAGCAGCGCGAGGGGTCCCGTGAGCGGTCGGCCGTCGTCGACGAGGATGCGGACGCCGTCGCGCCGGTGGTCGTCGAACGAGATGTCGATGCGCTGGCGCCCCGTCGGGACGATCCCGGCGAGGGAGAGCGCCACTTCAGCCGAGGTGGCCTGCCACATCGTCGGGAGCTCGTCCTCCGGGCGCATCGCGAGCAGCGGCGCGTAGATCTCCCGCAGGGCGGCGGGGGACCGCAGGGCCCGCCACGCGACGTCGGCCTCGCAGTCGAGCACGGTCTTGAGCTGGATCCTCATGTCGCCATGATGCCGGTACCCATCGCGGCGTGGCCGCCCTTGACAGGGTCGCGGACTCGCGGAAGCGACGCGGCGTCGGCGCCGGTTCCTACACTGGGGGTGTGATCCGGTACTGGCTCGCCGTCGCGCAGCGCGACCACGTCCGGCGCGCCGTCGACCTCGGGGTCGCGCAGCTGAACTTCGGCCGGCGCGAGGGCCTCGAGGGCATGCGCGAGTCGGACGGGATCGCGTTCTACTCGGCGCGCGAGACGACCGACGGGACTCCCGTGCGGTCCTTCACCGCCGTCGGCCGGGTCGCCGACGACGAGCTGTACCGGGTCGGCGGCGGCGACTCCGGGTGGCGTCCCTGGCGGCGCCGCGTCGACTACCGCCTCGACGTCGCCGATGCGCCCATCCGTCCACTCCTGCACGTGCTCGAGTTCACGCGCCACTCGTACGACTGGGGGCTGCAACTGCGGAAGGGGCTGCTCGAGCTCAGCCGGCACGACTTCGAGGTGATCGAGCAGGCGATGCGGATCTCCCCGGGGGAACGTTTCCTCCGGTGACGGACTCGGGAGCCGGCTCCGCGCGCCTCCCGTACGATGACGAGGTGACGAACGCTCCCGTGCTCCCACCTCCGGCGCAGGCCAAGTACCAGGTCCGATTCGACGTCGGCGTCGACGGCCTCGCGCGCGTGGGACGGGCCGATGTCGTCGTATGGGTCGACGCGCTCGGCGTCGCCGGCGACGGGGTCGACGTCGCGGCGGTGGACCCGGGAGCGGCGGTGCTCTCGGCGACCCTGCGGAACCGGTCGGCCGTCGCGCGCTGGATCCTCGACCACCAGGTGGCGCTCGGTCGTCGCGTCTCGATCTCGGTCGTCACGGCGGACGGCGGCGACGCGTTCTCGAGCGCCGACCTGCTCGCGGCCGGCGCCGTGATCGACGCCCTCTCGACTCTCGGGATCGACTTCACCTCGCCGGAGGCCGCGGTGGCCTGCGCGGCCTTCGTCGGACTGTCCGGCGCGGTCGGGCACCTCTTCACCGCGTCGGTGGCGGGCCAGGAGCTCGTCGCGTCGGGCGCCGCGACGCCCGCCGAGGTCCGGCAGCTCGCACAGGTCGACGCGGACGCGGACGTGGTGGTGCTCCGCCAGACGTCGGCGTAACGTCGGACGGGGCCGGGCGGACCGGCCGCAGAGACGAGGAGACACCATGCAGGCAGTGCTCGGGGACCGCGTGATCGCGACGGCGGAGCAGGACGATCTCATCCGCATCGAAGGCAACTGGTACTTCCCGCCGGCCTCGATCGACTGGTCGAGCCTGGAGGGGAGCCCGACGCCCTACACGTGCCCGTGGAAGGGCGTGTGCCAGTACTACTCGCTGACGGACGGACCGAGCGACATCGCGTGGTCCTACCCGGAGCCGTACGCCGGTGCCGCGGAGCGCGTCGGTAAGGACTTCGCGGGCTACGTCGCGTTCGACCCGCGGGTGAACGTCAGCGAGTGACCGCCGGGGCGTCGCTCTGCCCGATGCCGGTCGCGGCACGGGCGGAGCGACGCTCGCGGTGCGCCCGCACCTTGTGACGGTTGCCGCACCGCTGCATCGAGCACCACCGCCTCGTGCCGCCGCGTGAGGTGTCGAGGTAGACGAGCGAGCAGTCCTCGCCGTCGCAGACCCGGATGCGACCGCTCCCGGCGCGGTCGAACAGCGCGATGGCGTCGCGCGCGATCGTCGAGAGCGCTTGTGCCGCCCGAGACGCCGTGCGGCCCGCCTGGCGCGACCCGCCCTCGAGCCGCGGCGGGATGTCGGGGGTCGCCCCGTAGAGGTTGACGAGGTCGACGTCGCCTCCGGTGAGCGGGAGGTCGCGGGAGCGGGCGAGTGCCAGCCGAGTGATGGCGCCGCGGAGCGCGTGCGCGTCGGTGATGTCGCGTTCCGTCGAGGGGGCGCTCGGCATCCGCTCGCCGAGCCAGTGATCGAGGTCGGCGGTCGAGCGGAGGAACTCCCACGGGTGGTCGACGTCGCCGTCGGCGGCGCCGAGTCCGCCCGTGTAGGCGAAGTCGAGGGCGAGCGCGCCGCTGTCGAACCACCACCGCACCCCGTCGCTCGACTCGAACCACTGCCCCGTGCGGACATCCACTCTTGAGCTCACTCTCACGTAACCAATATAGTCGGTTACATGGGAATCGACGATGACGTCCGACCCGTCGGCCTGACCAGGACCGCCGGCTGGAACGCCGGTGCGCGACGCACGATCGCTGCCCGGCCCGACGTGGTGTGGCACGCGCTCCTGGCCGAGGCGCTCCCGCTCTGGCTCGGAACCGTCGACGGGTCCCTCGAGCTGCTGCGCCGGAGCGCGTACCGGACGCTCGAGGGCGCAGTCGGCGAGGTCCGCGGGGCGGAGCCCGGCCGGCGCATCCGTCTCACGCGCTCGGTCGACGGCGCGGACTCGACGACGATCCAGCTGACCGTCATACCGGCGGCGACGGGCACGACGGTCGCCTTCCACGAGGAACGCCTCGCGGGACCGGAGGAACGAGCGGAGAGCATCCGGGCGTGGAAGTTCGCGCTCGACCGCATCGAGGCGGCGTTCGATCCGGCGCCGTCGACGTCGGAGTGAAGGAGGGATCGATGTTCCAGGTCACGTTCGATGCGGGGGATCCGCACGCGCTCGCCGAGTTCTGGGCCGACGTGCTGGGCTACGAGGTCGAGGACCACGCCGAGCTCGTCGACTCGCTCGTCGAGGCGGGCCGGATGGCGGCGTCCGATCGAATCGAGCGGGACGGCCGATCGGCGTTCGCCGACCTCGCCGCCGCGCGTGACCCGCGCGGAGTCGCGCCGCGACTGCTGTTCCAGCGGGTGCCCGAGCCGAAGACGGCGAAGAACCGGGTGCATCTCGACGTGCGCGTCGCGGAGGACAGGCGCGAGGCCGAGTCGCAGCGGCTCGCCGCGACGGGCGCGACGCTGCTCTGGGTGACGCGCGACCGCGGTTCCGTCACCTACACGATGCAGGACCCGGAGGGCAACGAGTTCTGCCTCGACTGAGGCGACCGGCCCGGCGTCAGAGCAGCTTGCGCAGCGTCCGCAGATTGCGGACCGTGGTCGTCGAGCGGTACCGCTGACGGGCCGTGCGCTTGGCGAACGCCGTGTCGGTGCTCGAACCCTTCGGGAGGTCCCAGTACAGGACGCCGTCGCCGCGCTGCACGCGCTCGACGCCCGGGTCCGTCTCCGCCGCAGCGAACGCCGCGAGCTCGTCGAGCACGGCGACGTCGGAGCCGAACAGCACGTACGGCTGGCGCTCGTCGACCTCGGGGAACGGGAACGCCTCGACGATGGCGGCGACGCGGCTCTGCCGGGTGAGGACGATCCACGCGTCGTACCCGAAGGCCTCGCCGAGCGCCGTCTCGATCGACGCCTTCACGGTACCGGCCGGGCGATCGCCGGCGTCGAAGACGACGTTGCCGCTCACGAGCACGGTGCGGACGGCCGTGAAGCCGAGCCCGTCGAAGACGGCGGCGAGTGGAGCGGACCTCACCGTGATGCCGCCGACGTTGACGCCGCGCAGCAGCGCGACCGAGAGGTCCGGGCGGAGCTCCGTCACGGCGCGACGGCCGCGGCGGCATTGCGCCGCATCGCCGCCGTGATCTCGCGGCGGCGCCAGTGGATCTCGAAACGGGGGTCGCAGCTGCGCGAGCACACGGCGCACGAGCTGCGCCGGCTCGGGCGACGATGCCGGTAGATCGTGTGGCCGCTCGGGCACGTGCCGACCCAGGGGGCCAGCTCGTCGGCGGTCTGCCCCGAGTGCAGCCGCGCGCCGGCGTAGCCGAGCTCCTCGGCCACGCGCTTCCACTCCGCCCCATGCCCCACCGCGGCGCCCGCGAGAGCGTGCGCGACCTCGTGGAGCAGGATCTGGTGGACCTCGTCGTCGTCGTACCGCGCCGCGAGGTACCGCGAGACGGTGATGCGGTGGTCCGTGAAGTTGCACAGGCCGGCACGCTTCTTCGCGTTGTCGAAGCCGAAGCTCCACACGGCCGGGTCGAGGTGGAGGGCGATGAGCGCGTCGGCCCAGACCCTCACTCGAGCGAGATCTGCCATGGACTCACGTTACAACGCGCCCCCGACATTCCGGGTGGAGCCGTGCCGACGGGTCCGCCCGATCGCGGTCAGCTCGCGTCGGCGAGGTACGACTCGGTGACGGCGATCGCGATGAGGGAGGACTCGATCTGCTCGTCCGGCGCACCGAGCTCCCGCCGCAGCTCCGCCGCCGCCCGGAAGTCCTCGAGCGCCTCGTCGAACCGCCTCATGTCGAAGTACACCTTGCCGCGGTGCTGCAGGCTGAACGCCTCGTAGAGCGTCCACTCGTGCGTGTGGGCCTCGTCGGCGCACGCGTTCAGCTCGTGGATCGCCTCGTCGAACGCCCCGCGGAACTGCAGCACCTGCGCGCGCAGCAGTCGCGGCCGGATCAGCTCCTTGCGGTCGCCCGTGAAGCGCGCGAGCCGCACGGCCTCGTTGGCGATGTCGAGCGCCTCGTCGAGCTGGCCGGCGACCTTGAGCAGCCACGCCTTCTCGCACAGCGCCGTGAGGCTGCGGAGCTCCCCGAGCTCGTCCAGTCGCTCGCCGACGGCCTTGAGGTCGACCTTCTCCCGGAGGGTCGCCGCGTCGTAACCGAGGATGATGCTGTTCGTCACCGGATCAACTGTAGGCGCGAGGTCCGCCATCGCCCGCGAGCCGCGTCCGCCTGTCGCCCATCCGCCCGGCACTGGTCAGCGGCGAGGTGACGCTCAGCGGCCGGGCTTCACCTGGAAGACCGACTTCGACGGGGGAGGGGAACCGGTCGCCGTCGTGTCCGTCGCGATCGGCGCGCCCGCCGAGAACTCGCGCAACTCCGCGCCGACGAGGGCCTTCGCCGGGTGCGGTCCTCCCGCGAGCAGGCGCGGGAGGAAGTCGAACGGCAGCTCGGACGGCGACCCGACGAGCACGAGATTGCCGAACCGACGGCCCTTGAGGATCTGCGCCTCGGCGATGACCGCGACGTGGTCGAGGGCGGCGGCGAGAGTGGAGACCTGGCTGCGGGCGAACGCGAGACCGGGTCCGTCCGCGACGTTCACCGCGACGAGGCCGGTCGGCGCGAGCAGGCGTGCGACCTCCCGGTAGAACTCGACGCTCGTCACGTGCGCGGGCGTCCGCGCTCCCTGGAAGATGTCGACGATCACGAGGTCGCACGCCCCGTGGAGCGCCGACGGGAGTCTGCCGACGACCTCGCGCGCGTCGCCGTAGCGCACCCGGATCGACGCGCGCTTCGGCAGCGGCAGGTGCTCGCGGACGAAGTCGACGAGGCCCCGCTCGATCTCGACGACCTGCTGCCGGCTGCCGGGCCTCGTCGCCTCGACGTACCGGGGGAGGGTGAGAGCGCCGGCCCCGAGGTGGACGGCGGTGATCGGGGCCCCCGGAGCGGCTGCGAGGTCGACGATGTGGCCGATGCGGCGCACGTACTCGAAGCTCAGGTCCGTGGGGTCGTCGAGGTTCACGTGCGACTGCGGCGTCCCGTCGACGACGAGCTGGAAGCTGCCGGGGACGAAGCGGTCCGGCTCGATGACGGCCTGGAAACCGCTGCCCTCCAGGCGAACGTGCGGATTGTCCATGCCCCGAAACTACAACGCCGCCCACCCGTCGACAGGCTCAGGGACCGGTCATGCCCGTCGAGCGGCGGGAAGAGAACCGTGCGGCGCGCGTTTATACAGGAGACTCGCTGAAAAGGTCAAGCCGAGAAGTAGACATAGGGGATAACTCGGCATATGATTGACCTTTGCGCTCCCAGACGTTTCACTCTGCCTTCATATTGCGGTCGGCCCGTGTGCACGATGACTCCGTTCCCCTGCGGTTTCGAGGTGCTCCTTCTTGTGCGTCCGGCGAGACTTCCCTCATCAACTGACAGTGACACGACCTGACGGGGTCCACGGAGGTTATTTCCTTGGCTGCTGCGCGCAACGCAACTCCCACCACACCCAAGAACGGCCGCGGGGCTTCCCGCCTGTCGTTCGCCAAGATCAGCGACACCCTGACCGTTCCCGATCTGCTCGCGCTGCAGACGGAGAGCTTCGACTGGCTCGTCGGAAGCGAGGCCTGGAAGGCCCGCGTCGCCGAGGCCTCCGCCGAGGGCCGGCAGGACCTGCCCTCGAAGAGCGGACTCGATGAGATCTTCGAGGAGATCTCCCCGATCGAGGACCTCGGCGAGACGATGCAGCTCTCGTTCGCGAACCCCTACCTCGAGCCCGAGAAGTACTCCATCGAGGAGTGCAAGGAGCGCGGCAAGACCTATGCGGCCCCGCTGTACGTCGAGGCCGAGTTCATGAACCACCAGACCGGTGAGATCAAGACCCAGACGGTCTTCATGGGCGACTTCCCGCTCATGACCGAGAAGGGCACCTTCATCATCAACGGCACCGAGCGTGTCGTCGTGTCCCAGCTCGTCCGCAGCCCCGGCGTGTACTTCGAGCGCCAGCAGGAGAAGACCTCCGATAAGGACATCTACTCGGCTCGCGTCATCCCGAGCCGCGGTGCGTGGCTCGAGTTCGAGATCGACAAGCGCGACCAGGTCGGCGTCCGCATCGACCGCAAGCGCAAGCAGTC
>CAKTZW010000054.1 GCA_934636065.1 uncultured Labedella sp. | reverse complement strand
GCCCGTCTCCGAGACGGGCGGTGCCGCGCTCGGCGAGCGGGCGCCGTTCTATGCGTGGCTCGCCGGTGAGGCGAGCGTCATCAAGGTGCTCCGCCGCCTGCTCGTGTCGGAGCTCGGTGTCGACCGGCGCTCCGTCGCGTTCATGGGCTACTGGCGCGAGGGCCGTCCCGAACTCGGCGGCTGACCGCAGCGCTACACCCGTTCGAGGGCGCCACGTACAGCGAGCGCCCTCGGTACCGACCTGCCGCCCTCGCTGCCGCGCAGCGGGGATCGCGGAGTACCCGGTGCACCGATCAGCCGCGCGGCTGCACCACCGTGAGCTCGTGGGAGAGCGTGTGGAGCGACTCGGGTCCGTCCTCGCGGATCACGACGAGATCCTCGATCATGATCGCTCCGACGTCGGGCGTGTATGTCGGCACTTCCACCGCGAAGACCATGCCCGGACGCACCACCACGTCGCAGTCCGGTCCGATGAACGGCGGCTCCTCGTGGAAGCTGTCGATCCCGATCGAGTGACCGACGTGGCCCCGGTTGAAGGTGGGGTATCCGTTCGCGTGGACGTGGCCGATGCCCCGGGTGAAGGCATCGCCGATGCGCGCGCCGGGAACGAGCGTCTCACGCGCGAGGCGCTGGCCCTCCGCGAGAACGTCGTACAGTCGGCGCGCTGCGGCGCTCGGCTCACCGAAGGCGAAGGTGCGTCCGCCGTCACTCCGATATCCGTGGACCGTGGCACCGCAGTCGAACTTCACGAGATCGCCGTCCGCCAGGCCCCCGGCGGTGCTCCCGTAGCTCGCGGAGGTCGTCCCTCCGACGGTGGGAAGCACCCAGTTGTCGGTATAGCCGGAGTAGCGCGGGTCGCCGAGAGCGGCGGTCGCGACGGCGATCTGGTACGCGGCGCGCACGTCTCCGGCCGTCATGCCCGCCCGGGCGAACTCCATCGCGCCGGTCATGCCGCGCTCGGAGAGCTCGACAGCGCGGCGCAGGCGCTCGATCTCCCATTCCTCCTTGATGAGGCGCACCTCGTAGAGGTCGTCGGTCGCGTCCTCCCACTGCACCGCGGGGGCGGCGCGGTGGAGGCGCTGCCACGTGTCCATCGTCATGTGCGGGAGGTCGGTGCCGATGCGGCCGCGGTCCATGCCGAGCGCGCCGAGGGCGTCGCGGACCCGCACGTCGAGCTCGTCGGGGCTCCACTGCGCCGGGCGCTGCTCGATCCCCGGCGGGGTCGGGCCCGCCATCTGCTCCGCCGTCGACAGGTCGACCCACAGTCGGTAGGTCGTGAGCTCGACGCCGGGTGCGGCGGCGCGGGCGGTCTTCTCCTCGAAGTCGCCCACCATGAGGGTCACGGGCTTGTCGTCCGCTGTGGGGATGAAGGCGAGCACCGTGCCGTGGAGTCGCCACCACTCGGACACGAAGTAGCTGCGGAACCCCGTCGCGTAGAAGAGGTTCGACGGCGTGAAGGCGACGTAGCCGTCGAGGCCGCGGGCGGCGAGGCGCTCGCGGATGCGGTTGATCGCCGTCGTCGTGACGGGTCGCTCGGTCGAGACCGTCATGCGAGCTCCTTCCGGGTCGTCTCCCGCGCGAGCAGCGACGCGACCACGGCGATCACGGCGGTGATCGCGACGTACACGCTCACGGAGAAGGTCGAGTCGAACGCCTGGGTGAGCAGTTGCGCCACGAAGGGTGCGAGCGCGCCGCCGACGATGCCCGCGACCTGATAGCCGAAGCCAGCTCCCGTTGTACGCACCCTCGTCGGGAACATCTCCGTGATGAAGGCGGCCATGGGTCCGTACATGATGCCCTGGGCGGCGATGCCGATCGCGATCGCCGTGACCGCGAGCGCGGGCTCGCCGGTGCCGATGAGAGGCCAGGCGATGAACGCCCACACGCCGACGGCGACGGCCCCCGCGATGTAGACGGGGCGACGACCGACACGGTCGGACAGGTGCGCGCTCACAGGGATGACGAGGAACTGCAGCAGACAGCCCACGATGACGCCCGTGAGGCCGACGCTCGACGGGAGCTCGAGCGTATTCGCGATGTACGAGAGGGCGAAGACCGCGAAGACGTAGTACGAGACGTCGCTGGCGATGCGGAGACCGATCGTGAGGAGCACCTGGGGCCAGTGCGAGCGCAACATGCTGCGCAGCGGGGTCGCGTCACGCTCCTCAACGGTGAAGAGCGGCGACTCCTGGACGGCGGCGCGGATCCAGAAGCCGATGACGATGAGGACGGCGCTCGCGAGGAAGGGGACGCGCCAGCCCCAGGCGAGGAACGCCTCCTCGGGGAGGATCGCCTGCATGACGAAGATGGCGCCCACCGCGAGCAGGTTCCCGGCGGGAACGCCGAGCTGCATCCAGGAGGCGAGGAGTCCACGGCTGTTCGCTCGTCCCGCTCCGTCGGCGTGCTCGGCGGACAGCGTCGCCGCCCCGCCCCACTCGCCGCCGAGGCCGAGACCCTGCACGATGCGCAGCAGCACGAGGATCACGGTGGCCCAGATGCCGATCTGGTCGTAGCCGGGCACGCACCCGATGAGGAACGTCCCGATGCCCATCAGCAGAAGCGTCGACACGAGCACGTTCTTGCGGCCGATCGCGTCGCCCAGGCGACCGAAGAGGATGCCGCCGAGCGGGCGGACCACGAAAGCGACGCCGTAGGTCATGAACGACAGCAACAGGCCGGTGCCGGGGTCGCTGTCCGGGAAGAACACCGACGGGAAGACGAGAGCGGCGGCCGATCCGAAGAGGAAGAAGTCGTACCACTCGATACTCGTGCCGGCGAAACTCGAGATCACGACGCGGCGCAGAGACGTGGGCGCGGTGCGTGCTGGCGGTGCCTTGACCACGACGGGTCCTTTCGTGGGGGGAAGGATTTCCCGTACGCTACCCGCGCCGGTCGATACCCGTCCAATACACTTTCGGGCGTGGGTGATTCCCGGAAGGAATCAGGTGGCGCGCGTCACCGTCGCTTCCCCCAGCCGCCGCTCCCGTGTGCGGCGAGCGAAATGCGTCGGAAACGAACCCGTTACCCCGGTTCGACGGGCCCGCCGGAGTTTCCCGGCTGCATCGCGCCGAGCACCAGTCGAGCGGCCGGCGTCATCACCGCGGGGCTGCTCGCGACCGCAAGCGGCAGGGGACTCGGTTCGTCGATGGAGACGTAGGCGACGCCGGGAATCGCGAGCCGACGCGCGGACGACGGCACCACGCTCACTCCCGCCCCGAGCGCCACGGAACCGAGGATCGTCGAGACGTGCTCGGCCGTCTCGAGCGGCCGGAACTCGACATCGGCGGCGGCGAAGAGCGCGGCGACGCGGTCCCAGTAACCGGAGCCCGCGTCGCGCCTGAACAGGATGACCGATGCGTCGCGGAGCTCCCGGACGCCGACGCTCGAGCGGCCCGCGAGCGGGTGGTCGGCCGCGACGGCGAGGACGAGATCCTCGACCCAGACCGTGCGGACCTCGAGCCCATGCGACACGGGCGGACGGACGAAACCGAGTTGCACCTCGCCGAAGCGCAGGGCGTTCACGAGGGCGGGGGTCTCCATCTCCTCCACCTGGAGAACGAGGCCGGGCATCCGTTCCCGAACCGGCGCGAGGAGTGTCGGCAGCGCCTCATAGAAGGCCGAGCCCACGGCCCCGATCCGCACGACGCCGAGAGCGCCGGACCGGAGGTCGGCAGCCGCGGCAGTCATCGCGCGCCATCGGGCGAGGACCTCGCGGGCGTGCGCGACGAGCGTCACGCCGGCGTCCGTCGGAGTGACGGAGTGGCCGCCGCGCGCGAACAGTTCGACCCCGAGCTCCGCCTCGATCTTCCGGATGCGCTTGCTGAGGGCCGGTTGTGCGACGTCGAGACGCTGTGCCGCCCGGCGGAAGTGCAATTCCTCGCCGAGAACGGCAAGGCACTCCAGATCCCGTACGTCCATGTCGGCGTCATGCCCTTCCGTCCGCGAATTTAATTCCTCGCAGCGTACGCCGTGCGCACGGCTCGCGTCGTTGGCGCGGGGCGTCGCGGCGCAGCGAGCAGCCCATCCGTCTGGGACACACCGCCTCGCTCATGCCAATCTGCACCAGCTGCTCAAATTGCTCGAGGCCGTCAATCGCGGCTCGAGCGACATGCGCCTGCAAGTGTCGTCGAGAGCTCAAGACGCACGGTGGAGCTACGGCTAGCTGCCGGGTTCCGATGCCATCGCGGGGACTCAACCAGCGACTACTCCCAGAGGAGGTGCACATCCGCGGGGCGCATCGACGTGCCTTCGAGGGCATTCCGCCAGGAGTATTCGTCGAGCCCTCGAATCCAACCGCGAATTTCGTCGAAGGATTCAGGCGCGCCACGCTTCTGCGCGCGCCAGACTTTCGCCGCGCCCCGCGCGACGTCCCGCGGAAGCCCTACCATCCTCATCCAGGTAGCCTCCGGGCTGTTGACCCCGTAGAAGACCATCGTAGGAATGTACCTAGATGCATCATCGGTGCTAAGTTCTCTCCCTCCGAACGCCACCTTCTCCAGGGCGCCGAGGCCCCAACTCGCATTGTGAGAGAGCTTCCCGAGCAGGTATGAGACGAAGGTCGCGTGCGTAGACTCGGGACTGTTCTTCTTTGTGGCGTGTATGGCGACCATGTCCGCCAGCGGCACACCGTTTACCCAGTCCCGCAGCACCGCAGCGGCCCGACGTGCGTTGAAGATCCCTGATTGGTCGTCCGGAGAGAGTCGTAGTTCCGGCATACGTGAGACGAGCTGCAGGCGGTCGGTGAGCGGATCTAGGCTGTGCCCGAAAAGCTCGGAGGGCTCCCACGTCTGTGGATTTCGCATGGAAGGGCTGTCGCTCAGGCCAGAAAGCAGCAAACCGATTGCTGGGGTTGAGAAGCCGGTCCCGTCCGCCAACGCGACCAGCGACTTTCGTCCGTCCAGCGTCCCGAGATAGTCACGGCACAGCTGCACCAGCTTCTGAGCTTGCGTGCGCGACACTCTCTCCGTCTCCGAGAACACCAAACTGGAACGCAAGAGGTCTTCGATCTCGTTGGCAGAGGTCATGGCGCCGGAGACGCGGAAAGCGTGAGCGAGATACTGAAGGAACTCCGACAGACTTTCAATGTCGTCGCTACGGTTAAGCGCGCTGAGGAAGTCAGTACCAATCTCGTCAGTCTTCTCCACGACTCCAGCAAGACGACTGGCAATGTTCTCAGCCTCGGCCGCGAAGAACCTCTCCCACTTCTTCTCCTGCTCCGGCTTGTTTACGGGGAACCCGACCACCCCGAGTCCGCTCAGCATTCCACGCCCGGCCCGTCCCGCGATGTTCCAGAACTGCGCGTGAGTGATCTCTCCCTCGCCGACAGTCATGGACTCGATGATGACGTTCGTCAGCGGGAAGTTCGCGCCCTGTGCGAGGGTCGTCGTCCCGCATACGACATCGACGTCCTGGTGAGTGAGCAGGTCTTCGATCAGTCGCCGCGTCTCGTGGGACATGCCCGCATGGTGGTAGGCAACACCTCGACGGATGCACAGCGCGAGAGTGCTGTCTTCACCGAGTTCAGTAATGACGTGGCGAAGCACCGCCTCTGCGCGCGGACTGAGGCGGCGGTCGATGCGCTCAGCAGCGATTTCAGCGGCGCGCCGCGTGGCCGTCGACTTTCCGTTGCAGACCAGCAAGGTCGGGCCCCGCGCTTCAAGTCTCCTATGGGCGGCCGCGGCAATATTCGCCAGCGACTCGGATTCGAGCGTGATCTCCCCGAGGTCGAGCGCGACGTCCGTAGGCAGGTGATAGTTGTCTGCTGCCTGAACCGGCGACAGACGAAGAAAAGTGTCCTTTCGTCGACGGTCACGGTTATTGCGCTCCTTGCGCACGCTGAACATGCCGATGAGCTTCTTGTTCGGCTTCCAGTCCACCTGGATACTCGACCCGCGGTCGCCGCCCAACCAGGTGGACAGCGACTCAGCATTGGGCATGAACGGCGACAGCAGGAGAAACCGCGCTGCCGGCTTGTCACGTCGGATGGTGGCGAGGATGAGCTCGAGCCGGGCGCCACGGTTGGGCTCGCCGATATTGTGCGCCTCATCGACGACGACCATCGACAGCTTCTCTACAACCGGGTGACCGGTCCGCACGAGGAGGTCAAGTTTCTCAGGAGTGGTCACCAGTACGTGAGGCAGGTCGCGTAGCAGCATGTCCTCGGTGGGGTCGAGGTCAACGACCGGTATCGCCTGCTCGACCCGATAGTCGAGCGGCGAGAGGTCGCGCCGCAGCTCGTCAGTGATCTGATTTACGAGGACTCGCGTCGGCACGACATACGCGATCCGCGAATCCGAGTTCAGCGCAAGCGTCTGAACGATAGAGAACTTCGCGAGCAGCGTCTTCCCAGCGCTAGTCGGCATTTGAACGACGACTGCTCGACGATACGCGTCGAGCAGGTTCTGCGTCATGGCCTCGACTTGGCTCGGCCACAGCTCCAGTGTCGGATGTATGTTCCGCCGGTCTGCAAGGACGCCCGCTAGGGCGCCGACATCCGACCCAAGCGTTTCCACCTGCGCCCAGATGGATCGTTCGACAAGCGGACGAAGCCCGAGGTGGACGAGATCGATGGTGCGCGCGAGTCCGCCGTCGTTGATCTCGCCGACTGCACGCTGAGCTTGCGAACGATGGGTATCAAGCCGCGTCACCGTTTGCTGCATCGACCCGTTGCCGGTCTCGACGTACGAACCTGCCGTGGTCGCGAGCTGCGCGAGGTGATAGGCCGCGATCAGCTTCATCGCGCCTGTGCGCTGATCTTCGAGCTCCCGAAGGTAAACGGGCTCATGGGCGTTCTGTCGCTGTCGGAGCTCCCGTAGTAGCTCCAAAGCGAAGCCCACGTCGCTCCACCCGTCGGCCTTGCGAGTGAGTAGAACGAACGCGAGAACAGCGTCCGAGGTAACGGCGCGCGCCCAGTCAGGGTCGCTTGACGGCGCGAGTTCCTCGGCACCTGGCAGTACCTGCATCAGTGCCTGCCGCGTCTCGGTGACTCGCTTCGCTGCGGTTCCGGTCGCCGCGATGTGCAACGCCACTGCAAGGTCAGCCGGTATGGGGCCGTGTTCTAACGGAGTGAGGTCTTTCGCCAACGCCAGCCGTACCCAGCAAGCGAATGCGTCTTCAAGCAACTCACGCTTGCGCTCGGAATTGCGCTCGTCCAGCGCTTCGAGCTCCAGTAGTTCTGCGCTGTACACGAGGTCTTCGGCGCTATCAGGGGAAGGATCGCGACTGAGGACGCTGAGCAGCGTCACGTCCATCTCTGCTCCAGCAGCAACATCAAACACGCCAGTGTCCTGGACGATGCGGTCAAAGTGTTCGCGCCTGCTCATGCGGCATCCTGGCGCGCGAGCTGGAGGAACGCGTCCACGACCGTCTCGATGTCGTCGGTGTCAACGACCAGGATAGTGAAGTCGATGTGGCCAGGCTCGAAGTCGGCGGGCTGTGAGGCGAAGGTTCCGAAATCAGACTGCTTGTAGTGGCGGTCACGCACGAGCATGGAGGTACTGCGGACGGTAAGCAAATCAGAGTCGCTGCGCCACAACATTCCAGCACGATATAACTGCAGCGCAGTCTTCTGGTCGGAGGTCTGCCGACCGGCGCCGATGACCTTTTGGATCGAGTCGTACTTTTCCGCGAGGTGTCCGCGATGCTGGATGCGGAGCGAATCAGATGAGGTGTCGACCACACTGGGAGGAGACTTCTTGTCCACGGATACTTTCGCTTCGCCAAGCGAGAGGATGCAGGCGAATTCGCCGGAGACAAGTTCGACCTCCATCACGCCGATCTGGTCGATTCCGCGTCCAGGCATCGACACGAGTTCGCGATCTCGCACTGACCGATAGCCATAGCTGTACCCGTGGACCAGCTCGCCCACTATCGCAAGCGCGAGCTCCCCGACGTCAGAGCGCTCTACTGCGAGATGCTTCGGCGCTCCCTCACCGGTGCTTCGCTGCGGAATCTGAGTGTCCGCGATCACGTGTGTAAGCTCCTGCAGGTTAAAGCCTTCGATCCCCGTCAACCCGAGGTCCGCCAGCGGCACGCGGGGTGTCGTCCGAAGCTCACGGTACAATGCCGCAAGACCGTCCAGCCACCCGTCGTTGTCCGGTGCAATAACTCGGTAGCGATGGACGCCGTCGTCCCATTCGCTCAAAGTCTTAAAGTACTCGCTCGCTGCGGGCACTGGCCCCTCCGCCCCGACGGTGCACACCGTCAATGGATCGACGTCAGCATAACCGGCACGGCTGACCTTCGAGCGGCGGCCTCGCGGGGCGCTCGTAAGGCGGCATCGGCACCTCGTGATTTGCGCCTCATCGAATCCGGCAATGCATGTCTCCCCTAGTGAAGAGACCCGCAATCCGGTAGACACTTGCACAAGAGATAGCCGCGAAGCCGCCCGGAAGCGCCCGCCCCCACATACCGACCGGTGTCACCGCCCGGCTTCCGACATACATCGGTGGGCTCATCAGCTCCCGCGGTAGTGCTCCGCGAGGCGGCGGAGGCCCTCGTCGATCGAGACGGTGGGCGTCCAGTCGAGGTCGCGGCGTGTGTCGCGCTGGTCGAACCAGTGTGCGGTCGAGAGCTGCTCCGCGAGGAACCGTGTCATCGGCGGCTCATCCGAACCGGGCCGCACGGCCCAGACCCGTTCGATCAGGGAACCGGCCGCACGCGCGAGCCCCGCGGGAACGCTCCAACGCGGCGGCGCGACCCCGGCCGCGAGGCAGATGCCCGCGAGCAGGTCTCCGACCGGTCGGGGCTCCCCGTTCGTGATGACGTAGGCGTTGCCGTGCGCCCCGTCGGCGCGGTGCAGCGCGGCGACGATCCCCGAGGCGGCGTTGTCGACGTAGGTCGAGTCGAT
>CAKTZW010000053.1 GCA_934636065.1 uncultured Labedella sp. | reverse complement strand
GGTCGGGGCCCCGATCCGGCCGCACATCCGGCTGCGTCAACCGACCGCCGCCCTCAGTGCGACGGGGCGGTGTGGCCGATGCGCGTCGCGGCCTCGACGCCCTCGACGCTCAGCTCCGCGTGCACGAGCACCCACTCGTCACCGCGGTGGTCGAGCTCGACGATGGCCGTGTTCGGCAAGGGGGTCACCGGAGTCCCCGTGAGCGCGCCGACGGTGAGGCGGATGAGGGTGCCGTGGCTCACGGCGAGAACGTTGCGGTCGGGGAAGCGCTCCTCGATCTCGGCGAGCGCCGCAGCCCCGCGCGCTTCGACCTCGCGCTCGGGCTCCATCCCGGGGTATTGCCGGTCCGGCCAGTTCGCCCGCACGTCCTCCGACGTGGCGCCCTCCGCTCGACCGTAGCTCCGCTCCCGCAGTCCGGGGATCGCCGGCCCGAGTTCGATTCCGAGCCCGTCCGCGAGGATCTCCGCCGTCTCTCGGGCACGCGAGAGCGGCGAGCTGACCACCGCGTCCCACCGGGACGCATCGAGGCGCTCGACGATGCCGCGGGCCTGCTCCCGGCCCGTGTCGTTGAGCGGGACATCGGTCGAACCCTGGATGCGCAGGGCGAGGTTCCAGTCGGTCTGTCCGTGACGGATGAGGGCGATCGGCATGATCCGAGCCTAGGCGACCGCCACGGCGGACGCGGTCCGTCGCGCGGCGCTAATCTGGGCGGATGCGGCCGTTCCTCCTCCTGACGACGCGCGTCGAGGACGAGGCCGCGGCGCACGAGTACGGGCTCTTCGTCTCGCTCACCGGGCTGCCGCCGAGCCGGCTCGCCCACCACCGACTGGACGTCGCGCCGCTGCCGCAGGGCATCGACCTCGCCGACTACGCCGGCGTCTTCCTCGCCGGAAGCCCGTTCACGTCGACCGACCCCGTGGAGACGAAGTCGGAGGTGCAGCTGCGCGTCGAACGGGAGCTCGACGATCTGCTCGATCGCATCGCCGCGGACGACGTGCCGTTCTTCGGCGCCTGCTACGGGATCGGGACGCTCGGCCGCCACGCCGGCGCGGTCATCGACCGGCGCTACGGCGAACGGTCGGCGGCCGTCCCCGTCGCGCTCACCGCGGAGGGCGCCGCCGACCCCGTCTTCGGAGTGCTTCCCCCGGTGTTCGACGCCTTCGTGGGTCACAAGGAGGCTGTCGCGGTCCTTCCCGCCGAAGCCGTCCTCCTCGCGACCGGGGAGTCCTGTCCCGTACAGGCGTTCCGCATCGGACGGAACCGGTATGCGACCCAGTTCCACCCCGAGCTCACCGTGGACGCGATGGTGGCCCGCGTGCGCACGTACTCGCGGCACGGCTACTTCGACCCCGCCGACACCGCCGCGGTCGCCGACCGGGTCGCGGCCGCGGACGTCGACGCGTCCCACCGCGTGTTGCGGTCGTTCGCCGAGCGCTACTCCGACTGAGCCTCGGCGCTCTCGATCACCGAGAGGATGTTGCCCGCCGGGTCGCGGAACCACGCGATGACGGGTCCGGTGTTCCGCATGATGCCGCGCTCGTCCGCGCCGTCGTAGCGTTCGAGGACGACGCCCCGGTCGTCGAGCTCGGAGACCGCGGCGTCGACGTCCGGCACCGGGAAGTTGAGGATCGTGAAGCTCGCCGGGGTGTGCGCCTCCCCCTTCGGATAGACGAGGATCGGGTTCCCTCCCTCGATCTGGAGGAAGAGCATGCCGTTCTCCTCGCGGACCTCCAGTCCGAGCACCTCGCCGTAGAAGTGCCGGGCCGCCGGGATGTCGTCGACGGAGAACCCGCCGAAGGCCGGACTCGTTCTGAACATCGTCGTTCTCCTCGCCCCGGGCCGCCGTCGTCCCGGTCACGGTCGCGACGCTACTCCCCCGGCTCCGCGAGCACGAGGGGGCCGTGCTCCTCGGACCGTGCTCCTCGGACCCGTGCGCCTAGGACCGTGCGCCTCAGACCCGGGAGACCGCGAGGCCGACGGCGTCGAACTCGGCGAGCGCGCCGACCGGCGCCGACGCGCCCGTCACGAGACCGTCGACCTCGGAGAGTCGGGCGATGCGCCCGAGGTGCACGTTGCCGAGCTTGGATCCGTCGGCCACGACGATCGTCCGACCCGCCCGCTCCACCATCGCGCGCTTCACCTCGGCCTCCGGCAGGTTGACGTTCGTGACGCCGGCCTCCGGGTGGACGCCGTTGCAGCCGATGATGGCGAGGTCGGCGTGCAGCCCGTCGAAGAGCCGGAGGGCCATCGGGTTGACGAGCGAATGCTGCAGCGGACGGAGGGCCCCGCCCGTGACGATGACGGTGAAGCGCGGGATCGTGCGTTCGAGCGCCAGGGCGATCGTGAGGCCGTTCGTCATGACGACGACGTCCTCGAGATCGTCGCGCGCCCCGAGCGCGACGGCCACGGCGTTCGTCGTCGTCCCGACATCGAGGAACACGCTCTGACCGGAGGAGACGAGGCCGGCGACGTGCGCCCCGATGGCCGCCTTCTCCGCGGCGAACGAGTCCGACGCCTGCTCGAAGGACGGCTCGGCGGACGGACCGACGCTCGCGACCGCTCCCCCGTGCACGCGACGGACGGAGCCGGCCGACGCGAGGGCGTCGAGATCTCCTCGAATAGTCACGTCCGAGACGCCGAAGGCGTCGCCGAGGTCCGAGACGCGGACGAAGCCGCGTTCGGTCACGAGAGCGAGGACGCGGGCGCGACGCACCTCCGCCGGGGGCGCTCCGGTCTCGACTCCGCTCATGGCATCACCTTGCTTTGCTTGCGTTTCCTTGTCAATATGCAAGTATGCCTGCTCTCCCCTCCCTCGCGCTGTCGGACGGCGTCGTCCGACGGGACGACACCCTCGCCGACGGTCGCGCGCTCTTCTACTACGACGACGCGGGTTCCGCCCTGCCCGCCGACCGTGCTCGAGACGCCCGGACCCTCGATCCCCGGCCGGAGACGGCCACCATGCGACACGACGCGCTCACCGGCGAGTGGGTCTCGATCGCCGCGGCGCGACAGAACCGCGTGTTCCTCCCCCCGGCGGACCTCGATCCGCTCGCGCCGGCGAGCCCGTCGAACCCCTCGGAGGTGCCCGACCGCTACGACGTCGCCGTCTTCGAGAACCGCTCCCCCTCTTTCGGACCCGCAACCGGGGACGACATCGACGACGCCACGGACATCGGCGACGCGCCCATCGGCCGGACCCGGGCCGCGGTCGGCCGCTGCGAGGTCGTGTGCTTCAGCCCCGAGCACGAGGGATCGCTCGGCAGCCAGAGCCCCGCACGGCTGCGGACCGTCGTCGAAGCCTGGGCCGACCGCACCGCAGCCCTCTCCGACATGCCCGGCATCGAGCAGGTCTTCCCGTTCGAGAACCGCGGCGAGGCGATCGGAGTCACCCTGAGGCACCCGCACGGCCAAATCTACGGCTACCCGTACATCACGCCGCGCACGAGGCGGCTCATCGACTCCGTCGAGAGGCACGGTCCGGGACTCTTCGACGAGATCCTGGCTTTCGAGTCCGCGTCCGAGCGGCTCATCGCGCGGGGCGAGCGGTGGAGCGCCTTCGTGCCCTTCGCCGCGCGCTGGCCGCTCGAGCTCCATGTGATGCCGCACCGTCACATCGCCGACCTCGCGGAGACCGATTCCGCGGAGCGCGCCGAGCTCGCCGAACTGCTGCCGCGTCTCCTGCAGGGCATCGACGCGATCTACGGCGATCCGACCCCCTACATCGCCGCGTGGCACCAGGCGCCGGTCCGCCGGCACCGCGACATCCGCCTCACGCTGCAGATCACCTCGCCGCGCCGGGCGCCCGCGCGGCTCAAGTACCTCGCCGGCTCGGAGAGCGCGATGGGTGCGTTCATCGGCGACATCCTGCCGGAGGCCCAGGCGGCCGCGTGGAAGGAGGCCGTGCGATGACCGGGTCCGGCCTCGGCGCCCCCGCCGTCGACCTCTTCGCGGAGCGCTTCGACGGAGCGCCGGACGGTATCTGGTCCGCGCCCGGCCGCGTCAACCTCATCGGCGAGCACACCGACTACAACGACGGCTTCGCGCTCCCGTTCGCGATCGGACCGCGGGCGTTCGTCGCCGTCCGGCTGCGTGACGACGACCGGGTGCTCGTCGCGACGACGGCGGCCGGCGACCCGGTCGAGACGGACGTGCGCTCCCTCACGGGCGAACGGATCGCCTCGTGGGCCGCCTACCCCCTCGGCGTCGCCTGGGCCCTGGGCGAGGCGTACGGGCGGGAACGGTTCACGGGCTTCGAACTCGCCCTGCACTCCGAGGTGCCGATCGGTGCCGGCCTGTCGTCCTCCGCCGCCGTCGAGTGCGCCACGGCGGTCGCTCTCGACGAGCTCTGGGGTCTGGGAGCGGACCGCGGCGCTCTCGCGCTCGCCGGTCAGCGGGCGGAGAACACCGTGGTCGGCGCCCCGACGGGGATCATGGATCAGACCGCCTCGCTCTTCGGCCGCGCCGACTCGGCCGTCTTCCTCGACTGCCGATCGCTCGAAGCCGATCCGGTAATGCTGGGCTTCGCGGAGGCGGGACTCGAGATCCTCATCGTCAACACACACGTCTCGCACGACCATGCCACCGGCGGGTACGCGAGTCGCCGTGCCTCGTGCGAGCGGGCGGCCGCGGCACTCGAGGTGACCGCCCTGCGCGACGCCGCGCTCCCCGACCTGCATGCCGCGCTCGAGGACGGACGACTCGACGACGAGACCTTCCGACGCGCCCGCCACATCGTGACCGAGAACGACCGCGTCCTCGAGACCGTGGCGACCCTCCGCGAGTCGGGACCGCTGCGCATCGGCTCGTTGCTCGACGCGTCGCACGCTTCCATGCGCGACGACTTCGAGATCTCCGTGCCCGAGATCGACACCGCCGTCGAGACGATGAGATCGGCCGGGGCGCTCGGGGCACGACTCACGGGAGGGGGCTTCGGAGGGTCCGCCATCGGGCTCGTGCCGCGGGAGCTCGTCTCCCGGGCGACCGAGGCCGTGACGGAGGCCTTCCAGGCCGCGGGGTACCGAGCGCCGACCGTCTCCACCGTCTCGCCCTCGGCGGGCGCGCGGCGAGAGGATTGACGTGCACGAGGGAACGAGCGGGATGACACGGACGAGCGGGATGAAGCGGACGAGCGGGACGAGGACGACATGACATGGCTGGTCACCGGCGGCGCCGGATACATCGGATCGCACGTGGTGCGCGCGTTCACCGCCGCGGGCATTCCGACCGTCGTGCTCGATGACCTCTCGAGCGGCCACCGCTCGTTCATCGCGCCCGAGCAGGACTTCGTCGAGGGGACGCTCCTCGACGTCGCCCTGCTCGACCGCGTCTTCGCGGAGTACCGCTTCGAGGGCATCGTGCACATCGCCGGGTACAAGTACGCGGGCGAATCGGTCGCGAAGCCCGTGCACACCTACGAGCAGAACGTCACGGCGACGACGAACCTGCTCGCGGCCGCGCAGCGCGCCGGCGTGACGCGGATCGTGTTCTCGTCGAGCGCCGCGGTGTACGGCACACCCGACGTCGACCTCGTCACCGAGTCGACGCCCACGCATCCCCAATCCCCCTACGGCGAGTCCAAACTCATCGGAGAGTGGCTGCTCCGCGATCAGGGCATCGCGACCGGCCTGCTCCACACGAGCCTGCGCTACTTCAACGTCGTCGGGTCCGCCACACCGGACCTGCGCGACACCAGCCCGCACAACCTGTTCCCGCTCGTCTTCACGGCGCTCGCCGAGGGCCGCACCCCGCGGATCAACGGCGACGACTACCCGACGCCGGACGGGACGTGCGTGCGCGACTACGTCCACGTCGGCGACATCGCGGAGGCCCACGTGCGCGCGGCGGAGCGGCTGACGGCCGGCGACCCCCTCGAGCGCGTCTACAACCTCGGGAGCGGCGACGGCGTGTCCGTGCGGCAGATCATGGACGGCGTCGCGCGCGTCACGGGAACGGACTTCCAGCCGGAGATCCGCGAGCGTCGCCCCGGCGATCCCGCCCGGATCGTGGCGAGCGGCGAGCTCGCCGCTCGCGACCTCGACTGGCGGATGCGGTACTCGCTCGACGAGATGATCGCAAGCGCATGGGAGGCCGCCCGCTCGGGTGCCTGACCCGGCGCCTCACCTCGCGCGACCGTACATGCCGAAAGCGGCATGCCCCGAGACGACCGTCGTCGGATTCGGGATGTCGTAGCGCACGGCGGCGTTCGCCTCGCCGAGAGTCGCGAAATAGCCGATGAGCAATCGGTCGTGAGAATCCGGCGCCCACGTGACGACGCGGTAGCGCTCGCACGGCGGCCCCTCCTCGTCCCCCCGGCGCGGACGCACGGTCACGAGCCGGATGACGGCCTTCGGGAGGACCGGGTCGTTGCGCATGCACACCCATTCCACCCGCGAGATGCGGATGGGCTTCGGCGGCGGCATGGGGGCTCCGTGAGGGTCGAGGAGCGCTCCGGCCTGCGCGTGCTCGATCCTACGAAGTCCCCACCGACACTCCCTCCTGCATGTATGAAAACGGAGATGGTGCACGTCGTTACATGCACCATCTCCGTTTTCATATCCCCTCAGGGGCGGATGAGGACGGTCGTGCCGGGCGGGACCTGGGTCAGGCGCCCGATCGCGTCGGCATCGACGCGCAGGCATCCGTTCGAGATCGGGCCGGCGTGCACGTCGTGGTAGTGGAATGCCGTGATGGCGACGTCGATCCCGCCGAAGCCGTCCAGCGTCGGCGACTGCGCGGCGAGATACACGATGGGGTGTCCGCGCGTGTAGGCGAGCGACGACGCCGTCCGCACGCTCATCACGAACGTGCGCCCGATCGGCGTAGGCGTCGCCTCGGTGCCCCATGCGAACGTGCCGGGGACGCGCTCACGCGCCTCCCCGGTGACGACCTCGATCGTCCCCGCGGACAGGCTCACCTCGATCGTCGTATCGAGTCGGCTGATCTCGACGTCGGCCGCCCGCATCCACCCGGTCAGCTGACCGGACACGCCCCCCGACGGCAGCCCCGACCTCCCGACGAGGAGCACCCGGACCCAGTGCTCCTCGCGCTCGACGATCGGGACGATGCTCCCCTCGTACGGCAGGTCGCGCGGCAGCGCCGCGACGGGCGCGTCGCCGGGGGCGGCGAAGACGGCGGCGCCGGCGGGGAGGGGTCGCGCCACCTCCCCGGTCGTGCCACCGGCCGGGTCGTCGTCGACGGGGAGCTGGGGGATGACGGCGAACACGTCGACGGTCGGGAGCCCGGCGAGGTCGTACCCGCGCTCGTCCCTCGGGTGCCCGGTCGGCGTCGGGGTGGGGGTCGGCGTGGGAGTCGTCGGCGTGGGCGTGGGCGTGGCGGTCGCGGCCACGGGCGGCGGCTCGGCGGTCAGCTGGCGCACGAGCGCGATGCCCGCGACGAGGAGCACGACGGCGAGGGCCGCGAGGGCGCCGATCCACCACCGCCGGGCACCGCCGGCGCGCCCCGGAGCGTCGAGGACGCCATCGTCGACGGGACTGCTCGATGCCGCGCCGGACGCGCCACCGGCCTCTCGGTCGTGCTCCGCTCCGCCCCCGCTCACGATTCCATGCTGGGGTCCGGCGGAACCGGGCGCAAGCCCGACCCGGAGAACGCCATCGGAACGGCGGGGTGCGTCCGAACCGATAGCGTTGACGACGGAGGACCACCGCCCATCATGCACTCGCGCACTCATCGCCTGGCCCGCGGCACCGCCGCGGCCGGCATCGCGACCCTGGTCGCCGCGCTGTCGCACACCGCCGGTGGGGGCGCCTTCCCAGGCGCCCCGCTCCTCGCCCTCGCCTTCGTCTCGAGCGTCGGCTGGTGCACGGCCGTCGTCGGCCGGCGCTTCTCGTGGCCTCGCGTCTCCGCCGCTGTCGTCGCGTCCCAAGCGCTCTTCCACGGCACGTTCGCCCTCGTCGCGCCCGGCGCGCACGTCGTCGCAACGCCGGGTGGCTCGGTCGGGCACGGCGGGCACGGCGCGGCCACGACGCTCACCGTGACGGCCGGAGCGGAGCACGCGCACACCGAGCCCGTCATGCTGGCCGCGCACCTCGTGGCCGCCGTCGTCACGATCGTCGCGTTGCGCCTCGCCGAGAGGTCCTCCGTGGCGACGGCCGCGCTCGCGCGGCTCGTGCGCTCGCTCGTCCGTTCCGCCGCCGCCCTCCCCGTCCTCGCCGAACCGCGTCCGACGCGCGTCCGCCCGGACGGCAGCGGCTTCCGTCCCGCACGGGCGGCCGTGCTCCTCGGCGGGCTGCGACACCGCGGTCCCCCTGTCCTGATCCCCGCTGCGTCGTAGCGTGACCGCCCGCGAGGGGCGGCGCCTGCGAACCTCCGCCTCGGCGTCCCCGCCGATCGGCGACTCCTCCGCATGCTTCCGCCGCTTTCGGGCGGCACCAGATCAAGGACACGACATGACCACGAGCACCACCACGACCACCGCCCGCACCCGTTCGACCCGCCGCATCGTCGTCGGCGCGACGATCGGAGTCGCCCTGGCCCTCGCCGTTCCCGTCGCGGCGAACGCGCACGTCGGCGTCACCCCCGACACGACCGCCGCGGGCTCCTACGCGAACCTCACCTTCGCCGTCCCGCACGGCTGCGACGGATCGCCGACCACCGAGGTCCGCATCACCATCCCGGAGGGCGTCATCACCGTGACGCCCACGGTCAACCCGAACTGGGACGTCGCCGAGGTGCCGTCCGAGACCGACCCGGACTACACGGCCGAGGTCGTGTACACGGCGAAGACCCCGCTCGTCGATGGTCTCCGCGACACCTTCACCCTGTCCGTCCCGCTCCCCGAGGGCGAGCCGGGCGACGTGCTGGAGGTGTCCATTGAGAACATCGGCACGCTGCGCACGGTG
>CAKTZW010000052.1 GCA_934636065.1 uncultured Labedella sp. | reverse complement strand
AGCACCGCCCCGCGGCGCACATGCCGCTGGCGTTCCTCCAATTTTTCGAGCGCACGCCGCTCGTCCTCGGCGAGGTGCGCGGCTCGATCGACGCGGCCCTCCTCCTCGACGCGCTCGGCAGCG
This sequence comes from uncultured Labedella sp., assembly GCA_934636065.1. Taxonomy (GTDB): domain Bacteria; phylum Actinomycetota; class Actinomycetes; order Actinomycetales; family Microbacteriaceae; genus Labedella. Next base: position 8,824 of record CAKTZW010000052.1, on the reverse strand, counting down.
GCGCAGCCGGCCCCGACGACACGATCGACGCGCTCGTCGGTCCCGTGCCGCCGCTCATCGACGCCCTCGTCTGGGAGTCCCGTCTCCCCCGCGTGCTCCTCGCGGCCGTGGTCGGCTTCGGGCTCTCCGTCTCGGGCGCCGTGCTGCAGTCCGTCACGCGCAATCCGCTCGCCGAACCGTACCTCTTGGGAGTGTCGTCGGGCGCGTCGACCGGGGCCGTCGCCGTCATGATCCTCGGCTTCGGCTCGGGCGCCGTCTCGTTGTCGACCGGGGCGTTCGCCGGCGCCCTCCTGGCGTTCGGCATCGTGCTCCTGCTGATCGGTGGGGGACGCGTGTCGAATCCCGCCCGCGTCGTCCTCACCGGGGTCCTCGTCTCCCAGTTCTTCTCGGCGATCACCTCCCTCGTGCTGATGCTCGATGGGGACGCGGACGCGACCCGCGGCTTCACCTACTGGCTGCTCGGATCCCTCGGCGGGGCTCGCTGGGAGCCGCTGCTGGTCGCCGCCGCCGTCATCGTGGTCGCAGCCGCGGCCTGCCTCGTGTTCGCCCCGGCGCTCGACGCCTTCACCTTCGGGTGGGACACCGCAGCATCGCTCGGCATCGATGTGACGCGGGCCCGGGTGGCGCTCATGGTGCTCGCCGCCCTCATGACGGCGGCCGCGGTCGCCGCATCGGGAGCGATTGGCTTCATCGGGCTCCTCGTCCCCCACGTCGTGCGGCTACTCGTCGGGCAGAGCCACCGCTTGCTCCTTCCGCTCTCGGGCCTCGGAGGCGCCGTGTTCCTCATCTGGGTGGACACCGTCGCCCGTTCGGCCTTCTCGCCTCACGAGATCCCTGTCGGCGTCATCACCGCGCTCCTCGGGGCCCCCGCGTTCGCGATCGTCCTGCGGAAGGCGGCGAGCCGATGATCGCCCTCTCCGCGAGTCACCTGAGCTGGTCGGCCGGTGGATCGCGCATCGTCGACGATGTGTCTCTCGACGTCCACCACGGCGAGGTGTTCGGGCTCATCGGCCCGAACGGCGCGGGGAAGACGTCACTCCTGCGGCTCCTCGCCGGCCTCCGCCGCCCGCGGAGCGGTGTCGTCTCCCTCGACGGTTCGAGCATGAGGACGCTCGGCCGCCGAGAGGTCGCCCGACGACTCGCGATCGTCGAGCAGACCGTCGACGTGCACGCGGACATCTCGGTCGAGGAGACGGTGGCGCTCGGGCGGACACCGCACCGTCCCGCTTTCGCCCCTCTCGACGCCGCGGACCGGGAGGCGATCGAGAACGCCATCGACGTGACGGGGTTGGCGTCCCTGCGCCCACGATCGTGGCGGTCCCTCTCCGGCGGGGAGCAGCAGCGCGCGCAACTCGCGCGCGCCCTCGCTCAGCAGCCGGACGTCATCGTGCTCGATGAGCCGACGAACCACCTCGACATCCGCTTCCAGCTCGATGTCCTCTCCCTGCTCCGCTCCCTCGACATCACCGTCGTCACGGCGCTCCACGACCTCGCCCTCGCGGGCCGGTTCTGCGACCGTATCGGCGTCCTCCAGGGCGGGCGGCTGCGCTCCGTCGGGACTCCCGACGCGGTGCTGACGGCCGAGATGATCCGTTCGGTCTACGGAGTCGAGGCCGTCGTGGAGACGTCGGGCCTCACCGGTACGCCGTCTCCGACCTACCTGCGGTCGGTCCGCGACGATGGGGAGGCGACGCGCCGACGGCACGACGGATAATGGAGCGATGGCATCCACCGGGGTTCGACGGGTCGCGCGCGGTTCGGCCGCCGCGGCCGTCTCGACGTTCGTCGCCCTGCTGTCCCACGTCGCCGCGGGTGGGGCACCTCCCGCACCCATCGGCGTCGTGGTCCCACTGGTCCTCTCGGTGGCGGTGTGCTCCGTTCTCGCCGGCCGCCGCCTGTCTCTTCCGCGACTCTCGGCCTCCGTGGTCGCGAGCCAGGCGCTGTTCCACTCGCTCTTCACGGTCGGCGCCGCCTCCGGGGTGACCGCGACGGCCGCAGCGATCTCCGCGCCCAGGCATGCTCACGCGCTCACCCTCGTCTCCACGGGCGACCACGCCCACACGGACGGAGCCGGGATGTGGGCGGCGCACCTCGCGGCCGCGGTGATCACGATCGTCGCCCTGCGGCGGGGTGACCGGGCGCTCTCTCGCCTGCGCGAGGTCGGGCGCGTGGCGGTCCGGCGGCTCGCCGTCGACCGCATCGTGCGCGCCGGTAGGATCCGTCCGATCGCGGTCCGGCGGCAGCGGTCGACCGCTTCCGTCCTCGCGCCCAGCCCGGTGCACCGGCTGATCGGCTCGACCGCGCACGCCCGGCGGGGGCCTCCCCTGTCGCCGATCGCGGTCTGATCCCGCGTCCGCTCCGAACGACTCGGGGTCCGGATGCGCGTCGGCCGCCGACGCCGTCCACCCCCGTCCGCTCGCCGTCCGGCCGAGCGCTCCTTCGAAAGCGATCACACATGTCGACCTCCCTCACTGTCCCCTGTCCCCCGTCCGCCTCCGAGCTCCCCCACCGTCGGCGGCGCCGACTTCTGGCGGCCGCCACCGCCCTCGGTCTCGTCCTCGCCGCGACGACCGCCGTCGCCCCCGCCTCCGCCCACGATGAACTCGTGGCGAGCACGCCCACACCCGACCAGGCCCTCGACCCGGCTCCGAGCGAGATCACGCTCACGTTCTCCGACAACATCCTCGAGGTGGGCACCGAGATCAGCGTGACGGACGCCGCGGGCACCGAGTTCGTGGCCGACGAGCCCGTCGTCGACGGGCCGACCGTCAGCGTCGCACTCGAGTCGGAGATGCCCGGCGGCAGCTACGACGCGAACTGGCGCGTCGTGTCCTCCGACGGACACCCCATCAGCGGCACCATCCCCTTCTCCGTGACGACCCCGGCCGAGACGAGCACGCCGAGCCCGTCGGCGAACGCCGAGGAGAGCGAACCGCCCGTCGCGACCCCCGGGGACGACGCCACCACGGACGTCGACGACGCGACCGCCACGAGCGACGACGGCCGGCCGTCGGGCGGCCAGATCGCGCTCATCGCCGGGATCGTGCTCGCGGCTCTCGTCGTGATCGCCTCCGTGCTGCTGATCATCGCCCGTCGCCGGGGCGCAGCGGCGGACGCGGCGTCTGGCCGCTCGCCGGGCGACGACGCCTAGGAGGTCCGCGCCGGATCGTCCGGCCGACCGGCTCCGACCCCGTCCGCGGCCCGGACCGACAGCAGGTTGACGACGCGCTCGAGCGGACCACGCCCGAGTACGAGGCGCCAGATCGTGCACAGGACGAGCGCGGTGAGCGCGAACCATGCCCAGGACCACTCGGTCGGTTCGTCGTCCGGGAACAGCACGGCGTACGCGACGACGTGGATGGAGTAGGTGCTGAGCGCCGTCGCCCCGACGGACTCGAGCGGGAAGAGCACGGCGCGGGCCGGCCGGGCGACGAGCAGGCAGAGGGCGATGACGGCAGCGGCCACTCCCGCTGATCCGAGCACCTCGAACGTCGTGCCGGAGTGGGCCTCGAATCCGAGCAGCGCCGACCACTCCGGTTCGATGATGGCGGGAGTGCCGCCGTAGGTCGTCGAGATGTCCGGAGCGGACGGGTCCGTCGTCGCGGCTCCCAGCCCGTAGCCGACGACGGCGAGCAGCACCCCCGCCGCGCCCACGCGGAGCGCGACGGCGGTCGAGCGGAGGTCCGACCGTCCGATCGCCATCCCGAACCAGAGGAAGGACATCCACACGATGACCGGGTATCCGCCGGTCACGAGGAGCTCGACGAGGAGACCGTCCTCCGCTGAACCGTAGGCCTCCGCGACAGTGCCGAGCAGGAGGACGACAACCGGCGAGAGGAGCGCCCACGCCCCGGCGAGGACGAAGAGGGAGCGCGCTGTCATCCGCAGCGTCGGCAGGGCCAGGAGGAACATCATCGCGTAGTACTCGAGGATCACGATGATGTTGGTGCCGAGCGCCGTGAGGCCCACGCCCAGAAGGAAGATCAGGAGTGCACGCACGGTGATGCGGATGCGAGCTCGGAACAATCGGTCGCGTTCGTCCGCGAGCCCCACGAAGCGCGACCGGCCACCGGACAGCAGCGCCACCGAGACCCCGGCGAGCACGGCGAAGAGGATCGACGAGCGGCCGTGCACCACGGCGCCCCACGTGGCGGGGTCGGTGAGCACGAGGTCGTCGGGAGCGCCGAGGTGCGCACCGAACATCCCGAGCACCGCGAGCCCGCGAGCGACGTCGAGCCCGAGGAGGCGCGAGGGGTCGCTGGTCGCTCTCACGCCTTCACCCTAAGCCGTCGGGTCGTCCCCCCCGGGGCGGGCGGGTCGACCGCGCTAGCCCACGGCTCGGACGGAGTAGTTCTGGAACGCGAACGCTGTGCTCGCGCTGGTGGCGGAGCCCGACACATAGGTCCCGAGCCCGACGACGCCGGCGCCCTGGAGCGATGGGGTGGTGTCGGTCACCGTCGTGGCCCATGTGGCGGGCTGAGCTCCCGTCGTCCACGCCGAGATCCCGAGCGTCGTGGTTCCCGATCCGCTGACCTGGAACCTCATGTGCACGACGTCGCCCGGCGCGTAGGCGATGGTCGTGTTGACGGACTTGAGCGTCGTCTCGCCACGGCGCAGTTGGAGTTGGAGGACTCCGTTCGCCTGGATCCAGACTCGGCCGGCGTAGTACTCGGAGCCGATCTGGCGTCCGACCACGCTGACGTACTGGCCACCGCCCGTCGCTGCCTGGTCCACGGTGAAGGACACGGTCGAATCGGAGGAGGCCGTGGCAGACCCTCCGAGCGTCATCGTCCGGCCCTGCCCCTTCGCGTTGCTGGCGTGCGCGCTGCCCGGTGACACGGACGTTTTGGCCGCACCGCCGCCCATCGTCCAGGTGCCGCCCGTCGTCGCGGCCCCCCATCCCGTCCCGACCGTGCGGTCGAAGGAGTCCGCCGCGACGACGCCGGGCGCCGGCGGGGCGGTCACCGTGAGCTGCTTCGACGCCGCATGCGTCGCACCGTCGTCGTCCGTGACGGTCAGTGTGACCGTGTACGTTCCAGCGGTCGCGTAGTCGTGGCTCGCGGTGGCGCCCGATGCCGATCCACCGTCGCCGAACGACCAGGCGTAGGAGACCACGGAACCGTCGGCGTCGCTCGACGACCGACCGTCGACCGACAACTCGAGATCGCTCGACGCCGCCGTGAACGCGGCCACCGGAGCCTGATTCTGTGCCGGGGGGTTGATCTTCTGGAAGTGGGCCTGGACCTCAGCCGCGGTCAGCACACGGGGGTAGATCGCGACGTTGTCGACGCCGCCGGAGAACGACGCCCCACCGGAGGTCGCCGGTCCGCCGATCTTCCAATAGCCGTTCGCTCCGTAGACGAGCCCCGCGGTCATCCCAGCCTCGGACGCGGCGAGCGCGCCGTCGACGTACACCTGCGTCCCGGCAGGGCCGGTGGTCGTCACCACGTGGTGCCACGCGCCGTCGTTCATCCCGGGCCCGGACTGGATGCTCCGCGCGACTCCTCCGGGCTTCAACTCGAAGGCGACCCGCCCATCGGTCGTGAGACGGAGGGTGCGGTCCTGGGACGGGCTCGTCGCCGCGCGATCGGACCCGAAGCCGAGCACGCGTCCACCGCCGGACGATCCGGACTTCACCCAGGACTCCGTGGAGAAGGTGGTCGGAGCCGCCTGCGCTGAGCTGCCGGCGGAGAACGCCGTGCCGGCGAACGACGCCGACCGTGCAGCGTCGGTGCCCTCGATCCCGGCCCCGCGCGGCTGCGATGCCGATTGCTTGTTGGCACCGACCCAGTCGTTCGCGACGGTCCCCGTCGGCTCGTTCATCGACCAGTACGCCGAGGGCTGACCCTGCAGCACCTCACGGTCGTAGGAGGAGAGCATCCCGTCCGTCCAGGTGGTGGTGGTCGGCGCCGTGTAGGAGACGGTATCGCTCCATCGCGCGTTCCCATACGGGTCGACGGTCCTGATCCGGTACCCGTACGTCTGACCCGGTGTGAGATGGCCGTCGACGGCATTGAGCTTTGGACGCTGCCAGAAGCGCGACTCGACGGTGGTCGTGAAGACCGGGTTCGCCATGTCGCCGTCCCGGATCACCTGATAGGTGAGGCGGGCGTTGTCGCGGTCGTAGTTCGCCGTCCACGCGAGCTTGACGTAGGACTGACCGAAGTTCGTGACGGTCGGGTTCATCGCCGCGCCCTCGAGCTGCGGCTTGTCCTTGTTCGGCGCGATCGACGCCGGCGCGAAGCGGGTGAGGCCGCGCTGCTTGACGCCGTTCACCGAGGTGAACTCTCCGCCCAGGAGCACATAGCCCTTCGCGACGGTCACGTCCCATGCCGCCTGGTCGGTGCCGGTGAAAGCGCCGGCCGCGAGGTCGGGGTACCAGTCGAGGAGCGAGGGCGAGGGGCGACCGCCGAAGTTGCCGTACGACCCTCCCGCCGTCCACGGCTTGAGCGTGCCGGTGGTGGCCGTCGAGAACGCGAGCGCGCGATGGAACCTGTCGGAGCTCACGCTCGTCGTGCCCTCCGCGAATCCGCCGATGCCGCCGCAGTAGTGGGCGTGCCCGACGTGGTACACGACGGGGCCGTCGACGGCGACCGAGTAGGTGTCGCCATGGCAGTCGGAGTTCCACTCGAGCTTTCCGTCCGCCCAGGACGCCTTGAAGACGCTCTCGGTCCCCTGCAGGTTCTGGTTGCTCATGTTGCCGGTTCCGTACACGCTCGTGCCGTCGGATGTGAGGCTCATGATGCGTGAGTTGGGACCGGCGTTGCGGATGTCCGCATTGATCGCCCACGGGAGCGTCGCGCCCGTGACGGCGTCGACGGCGCCCATCCCGTACCCCGGATTGGACGACCCGTTGAGGGAGGTGAAGCTTCCCGCGAGCACGAGCTTCTCGCCGTTCGGCGAGATGGTCATCGCGAGCGGGTCGCCACCGACGGCGGCCGGCGCCCACGGTCGGATCGCTCCCGTGGCGGTGTCGAACGCCGCGAACCGCGAGCGGGCCGTCTTCTGCGCCGACGTGAAGTAGCCACCCGCGTAGAGCGTCGTCGGAGTCGCCACGAGAGTCGTCACCGTGGCATCGACGACGGGGGCGAAGCCGGTGAGGGCGCCCGTCGCCACGTCGAAAGCGGCGATCCGGTACCGGTCGGTCGTCCCGACCTTCGTGAAGAGGCCCCCGACGTACAGGCGGGTGCCGTCCGGCGAGGCCGCGAGGCTCCGGACCTGCGCGTTGAACATGGGGGCGAACGGCAGGAGTTCGCCCGTCGTGAGGTTGTAGGCGAGGATGTTGCCTCGCGCGACGACCTGTTCACCGGCAGCGGCTCCCGCCGGTCGCGCGAAGTTGAAGGCGCCGCCGACGTAGACGGTGTTCCCGATCACGACCTGATCCCAGACGACCCCAGCGCCCGTGGTGTCGTTCTTCGCGGACGTGAGTCCGTCGCCGATCTGCGGCGTGGGCAGAGCGTCGGTCGAGACCGTCGGCGGCGAGGCCGGGTCGGTCGGTCGGGTGGGGGCGGTGTCCGCCGCCGCGCTTCCGACGGCACCGACGCCTCCCCACACCAGCACGAGCGCCGTGAGCACGGCGAGGACGCGGGCCGATGAGTATCGGCGGGGGGAGGGGGACTGCTCGGTCATTCGTCGGGCTTCTTTCGCTTCACATTCCGTTGTCGGCGCGTGCCCCTGAACGGACGGCTCGGCGCTGGCATTCCAGCGCACTCAATATGACGACCCCTCATGATTTCCGCAAGAGCCCCTTTTCGGGGGTCGAAGAACCTTCGGATCCCCATCCGCCCGCACGCGGGATGGCGAAGCCGGGGTGCCGCCCGAGCCGCCCCGGCCATCGCTCATCGCCTCAGCGTTGTGTCAGTTCCCACAGCGCGGCCCACTGCCGCGCATCGAGATGCTTCGGAAGATGCCGCGCCGTGATGCCCTCGGCCTGGAGCCAGTCCGCGAGCTCCGTGCGATCGAACCGGCGCGTCCGCGCGAGGACCTCGCGGAGGCCCCGCCCCCTTCCCTGGAAGACGTCGGCGACGAAGCGCTGGTACCCGGCGCGCCCGTCGACGAGCGGACGCTCCCGACGGACGATGCGAAGCAGACCGCCGTCGACGCCGGGCACGGGACGGAACGCCGATGCCGGCACTCGGGCCATCAGCTCGAAGTCGTACCAGGGCCACCACGACGCGGTCATGAGCGTCGCACCTCCCACGCCGGCCCTGCGGCGGGCGACTTCCCATTGCACGAGGAGGACGGCGTGCGTCCAGCCGCGTGCGTCCAGGATCCGGCGGAGGATCGCGGTCGTGAGATGGAAGGGGACGTTGCCGACGATGAGGTGTTGCGCAGCCGGGAACCGGAACCGCAGCACGTCGTCGACGACGATCGAGACGGAGGCCGGACTCCGCTCGCGCAGACGACGGGCTCGGACGCTGTCGATCTCGACGGCCGTGATGACGCGTCCCGACCGGGCGAGAGGCAGGGTGAGGGCACCGTCGCCCGGGCCGATCTCGATGATCGGCCCGGGCAGCGGCGCGACGGCGTCGACGACACGCGCGATCACGCGCCGATCGACGAGGAAGTTCTGGCCGTTCTCGTGACGGCCGGCGTCCTGGCGCACAGGACGGGGGTGATGATGACGGGACACGTTGAGCTCCGCGGGTCGAAGGCGAAGCCGGGCAGCACGAAGCGCGCCGCTCCGGCGGGACCGGAGAAGCGGCGGGCTGCCGAGATGTGGTCGAGCACCGCCGCTAGAAGCGGCGGTCCCGAATCAGTGCGTTCGTGCAGTACGTGGTCATCGTGTTCGAGGGTAGCGGATAGCCCCCCACCTCCCCCACCT
>CAKTZW010000051.1 GCA_934636065.1 uncultured Labedella sp. | reverse complement strand
AACCTAAGCGGCGGGCGCGACCCGTCGGTACCCGTACCGCGTCCGACAGTCGCGTGCTAGCGATGGGCGCGCCGCCGGTCGCCGAGCCCGTCGGTGCGTGCTTACAGGTCGCGGGAGCCCACGTCGGTGCGGTGGAAGTTCTGGAACGAGCGCGACGCCGTCGGGCCTCGCTGGCCCTGGTACCGCGAGGAGTACGCGGCGGACCCGTAGGGCTGCTCGGCCGGCGAGCTGAGCCGGAAGAAGCACATCTGACCGATCTTCATGCCCGGCCAGAGCTTGATGGGGAGCGTCGCGACGTTGCTGAGCTCGAGCGTCACGTGGCCCTCGAATCCGGGGTCGATGAACCCGGCTGTGGAGTGGGTGAGCAGACCGAGCCGGCCGAGCGAGCTCTTGCCCTCGAGCCGCGCGGCGACGTCGTCGGGAAGCCGCACGCTCTCGAAGGTCGACCCGAGCACGAACTCGCCGGGGTGGAGGATGAACGGCTCGTTCGGCTTCGTCTCGATGAGGCGCGTGAGCTCCGGCTGGTCCTCCGCCGGGTCGATGAACGGGTACTTGTGGTTGTCGAACAGCCGAAAGAAGCGGTCGAGCCGCACGTCGATGCTCGACGGTTGGATCATCTCGGGTTCGTACGGGTCGAGCGCGATGCGCCCGCTGGTCAGTTCGGCCCGGATGTCGCGATCGGAGAGAAGCACACGGTCAGTGTACTGGCGGCGTGCGGCGGGCGACGGCGGCGTTTGCTAGGCTGCTGGAAGCGCCTCCGGGCGTACGCGGATGTAGTTCAATGGTAGAACTTCAGCTTCCCAAGCTGATAGCGCGGGTTCGATTCCCGTCATCCGCTCCGTTTGCTTTCCAGGGCTGCGCTTTTCGATGGATCACGAAATGGCTGAAATGTCACGTTCCATCATCGACACCAATCGCCTGACTTCGCTCCTGAATCGGTCGGAGATCTCGTGCGACTGTAAGTGACTAAAGTCCTCCTTGGGAAACAGTCCCTCGAGAAACTCGCGCTTGTCGACTCCTTCGTACTTGTCGAAGTTCGGTATATACGTAGAACTGCTCGGTTTCGGGTGCGAGATGTGCCATAGAGCCCGGCGGAATGACTTCAGAGGAACGTTGACGGGGAAATCGAACCTACGAACCATGCGAGCGACGAACGCGTCGAGTCGAAAGACCAGAGTCATGTCTGTGAGTTGCGAAAAGTAATGAATCCATCCACGAGGAACCTGCTCAAATACGCACCCGGCGATCACCAAGTCAAGACGTCGTCTCGTCGCTTGCGCTAGGACCGCCCGGGCATGATCTGTCTCCGCCTCCAGGAGTCGGTGCCGATAATTAGAGAACAACTGCACGATCGTGGTCTCCAACTTCTGGACGCTCGCACGCCTGACGGAAACCTGGTCAGGACGGAACCGATATCCCAAGTATTCGAAGCCATCGACGATCTTGCCAATTTGAGATTTGCCTTTGTTCTCTATGGGATGGACAGTCAGTCCTGACCGGGAGCACTCGCTAGCGACTCGGTCAAACAGCTGATTGGCATCACTTGCGAAGCAAAGTAGGAGCACGTCGTCGACATATCGGAAGTATCTGAAATTCTTGCCGCTACCGGAGAAGACCTCGTCAACCGCTGCCATTGCTAATTCCGCAAGCGGGTTTGAAATGGGCAGCCCCTGGGGGACACCAACAATTCGCGACAACTTAGGACGCGCCGCCCCAGCCGGAACCGTTGGCGCGGAAATCGCTTTAGTGAACAGATCGACAAGTGCAGGTGACTTGATTCGCCGATGAAGCTGCTCCCGGACCACGTGGTGTCGGATCGACGGGTAAAAGTTCCTTAGGTCGATTCGCACGAAGGAATCAAAACGCCCTAGTCTAATTTCCTTGACCAGCTCCACAATGCGCACTTGAGCCATCGGAGTCTTGGCGTGAGGAAAGATCTCGGCGAGCAATAGAGCAAGCGATTTGAGTACGACTCGGTCCCGAGCCGTTGGAATCGAAACGACTCGTGGTGAAGAACTAGCACCCTTCGATATGAGCTTCTCTTTGTAGCTCGTAAATTCGTACGTAGAGTTGCGCAGCTTCCGCTGCATGACCTCGACAACAACCGGCCAGGACTCAGCTAACTCCGCCGCAGATACACCGTCTCGCCCGACCGCATGAGTATCCATCACGTGTGTCCGGTAAACGTTCTCCAGCTGACGCTTCGTAGTTGCTCGACGAAAAAGGCGCGAGGGCGTCGCCGGCACGCTAGCGGACAACCCACGATATGAACGGCAAGAGTACGGCGATTGGAACTACGAGGGCCGCATATGGCACAAGTGTCAGGGCCACGGACCGGCGCTTCACCCATAGAGATATGTCGGCCGACGCGAGTGCCGTCTTGTGATCCGCAGCTGTGTGGTTTTCCGAGTCGTCCAGGAGAGATTCGTAGCGTTCGCCGAGTTGCCGCACCTCTTGTGGGTCGGGGTCTCGCTCGTCCTGCAGAGCTTCCGCCTCCACCGAAAGTCGCTGAAGCGCGCGGTAATTCATGAACATGTCGCGGCTACGTGCGCCATAGTTCAACCCCGATACCGCAAGCGAAGCAACGAGTGAACCTACTGACACACAAACCAGAACCGTGGGACCCGCCTCGCCATACATCTGGGCATCGCTGAGCAGCCCGATAGAAGCAATTGTTGTGGCAACCGATAGCGCAAGGAGGTTTGTGTTCCACGCTCTTTGTCGGTCGCGCAGCCGATCGGCTGCGACGAGCCGCGCCTTATAGGTCTTGTACGAGCGAGCCGCAAGTCGATCGAGCTCTTCCACGTGCCTCCTTTGACGGACCCGGCTGCTCGTTGCAATAGCAACGGTCGTGCAATCAATCAACGCCCGGTGACGAGCTTCGCCTCAAGGCGAGCGGCAGCGCCGCATTCTTTCAGTAACGCCCGCGGAAGCGAGCTAGCAGCCGAGCCCTAACTGAACCTAGTGCACGCCTGCACTGTCGTGGATACCCAAATTGGGCTACAGCACGCCAGTCCTGAGGCTCGGTTTACACGGGCGCCTCACCGCTCATCGGAGGCTTCACCGCGGCGGCCACCACGCGCCGTCGTGCGTCCGGGCGATCGGCGCTATTAGTTACTCAACCTCTACACGCGGCTCTCGGTCGTCCGTGACGAAGGCGGCTCGACGTTGGAAGTGCACCCGCGCCGGCACCGAAATCAACCCTTACGTGGGCGAGTCTGCGCTGCTCGCCACGGACATCCGCCGATGGCCTGCTGCGCAGAAGCCATCGATATACGACTCTCCTTATACTTCTATCTATAGATATTTATCTGTTTGTATACTAAATTCCCAAATATGAGCAATGACCTTCATCTATACGACTCCACTGATCTCGTCCTCGTGGTCTGGCCTCGACAAAGCGAGATCGCCATCCAGCAGGGGTTCGCGATCTCTCGCGAGGAGGCTGCCCGCGGTGCGTGGGCGATGGACCGCGAGAAAGCCGAGCGCGTCCGTCTCATCCTCTCCATCCACAATGACGAGATCATCGGCGCATGGGCGGTGACCGGATCCACGCACGTGCTGGAAGCGCCGGAGGGCAAGACCCGCCGCGTCAACCGTTCGACCTTCGAGACACAGGAGGATCCCCGTCTCGGCTTCCTCCTCGGACACCGGTCACCCCTTGGCCGTCGGCGCAACCCGCAGGCCACGATCGAGCTCCGTGACCTCGAGGGAGCCGAGCTCCTCACCGCCGTTGCCGATGCGAACTCTCAGCACGGCGTCGTGCGCCTCGGTGACTACACCCTGACCGTTCACGAGGACGGCTCAGCCGACCTGATCAACCCGGTGATGGGTAGCCTCACTGTCCGGGCGCCGCGCTAGAGCAGAACGCTCGCGCCGGTCCCGGCGTGCCGAGGGCGTCGTCACCTCACCGTCCACCGGAACGCGCGCGTCGGGTGCTCCTCGTGCGGCACATCGCCTGCGGGGTGACGCGCACGAAGCCGTGGCGTTCGGCGAAGCGCTCGGACGCGGTGTTGCCCGGCAGGATGTGGGCGTCGATCGTCGTGACGCCGAAGTCATCCGTCGCGAGCCGCATCATCTCGCGGACCGCCTCGGACGCGAGCCCGAGTCCCTGACGGTCGCGGCGGACGACCCAGCCGATGTCGGCGTGGCCGAGGGGACCGCGACGCAGGTCGACCTCGCCGATCACCGTGCCGGTGGCGCTCTCCTCGACCGCGAGCACGAGCCAGTCACCCTCCGCGGGGGCGCGGTGCTGGGAGAGCTTCTTCAGCAGCGCCGTCCGGGTGTCGTCGCGCGACCGGACCGGCCACGGCAGATACCGCACCGTTCGCTCGTCGCCGTGGAAGAGAGCGAGGTCGTCCAGGTCCGTCATGCGATGCTCCCGCAGTCGAAGCCGCGGTGTCACGAGCGGAAGCACCGGGTCCCAGCCGCGGCGGCGCTCGTCGTCCATCACGCGCCCAGAGTATCGAGCGCCGCCGAACCGGTCGCTGAGCCTGTCGAAGCGCGAGCAGCCTAGGGATCACCCTTCGACAAGCTCAGGGACCGTGGGGGCGCGTGCGGGCAGACCCACCTCCGGTCGCTGAGCCTGTCGAAGCGCGCCAGGCTCAGCGACCGTGCCGGAGGCCGACGCAGTCGTGCGTCCAAAACGGCTCGGCGTAGACGACGGGTCCCGACATCCACTCCTCGTGGCCGTCGAGTAGCGCCACCTGGAAGGCGGCCTCGGGGATGCGCGGACTCGGTCGACCGAAACCGAGCGGCTCGGCTGCCGCGAAGCCCTGGCGCGAGTAGTAGCCCGGGTCGCCCTCGGGGAAGATCGCGGGCGCCCCGAGCTCCTCGGCGAAGGCGAAGGCACCGCCCAGGAGCGCACTCCCGATCCCTCGGCGCTGGAACGCCGTCGCGACGGCGAGCGGGCTGAGGACGAGGACGTCGGCGAGGGCTCGGGGCGCATCGATCCACGCGTGACTCAGCAGGGTGTGGCCGACGACGGCGCCCTCGACCTCGGCGACGAGCTCCGCGCGAACATGCGCGGGCCGCAGTGACTCGACGAGCCTCACCACTCTGCGGCCGTCGGCCCCGAAGGCGTCGAGGAGAAGGGCGGCGATGCCCTCGACATCCGAGTCCCGCGCACTGCGGACGGTGACGTGCTGCTCCACCCGCTCAGGTTACCGGCGCCGGCGACGACCGCTGTCCACGCATCGAGGCGGGCGACGCACCATCGATCGCGGTCCCCTTCGCACCGAGGTGCTTTCGATAGTGCGCCGCCCTAATGAATGCTAGTCTCTCCTCGGGACGACGAGAGGACCATCCGCTCGATGGACGTGCGCAACCACGTCTCGTACCGAGCGGGCGACCACCCGGAGTCGTCGACGAAGTAGTGATAGGAGTCCGGTTGCGTGAGGAAGCCGAGCACGTCGGTCGCCTCGGCCGCGCGTTCGGGAGCCACGAGCCCGCGCGACACGAGCCAGTCGCCGCCGGCCCGCAGTTCCGCCCGTCGGCGCCCGTCGAGGTCTTCGACCGCCGCACGGACGGCCGCGTCGGCATCCGCGGCGGCCGTCATCGCCCGCCACAACCGCCCCGTCCGCCGATTGGCCGCGGCGATGAACGCGGCGTAGCGCGTGAGGGCCACGGCATCCTCCGGCTCGGCGAGGATCTCGCGCATCTCCGCCCGGTCGGCAAGCGGATGACGCCCTTCGTCCCCCGCGAACGCCCGCTCGAACGCGGCGATCAGCAGCGACGACTTCGGTCCGGCCAGCTGGACCGACTGGACGGAGACGCCCGCCTCGACCGCGACCGCCCGCAGCGGCGTCGCCGCGTAGCCGTCGCGCACGAAGAGCCTCTCGGCGGCGGACACGATCCGCTCGCGTGTCCGAGCCGCCTCGGCTTCCCGCACCGCGGAGGTGTACGTCCGCGAAGTCTTGCCGGCGTTTCCGCGCCCGTCCGTATTCATTAGTCCGACAGCTTAGCCAACAACCCGGAAAGACCAATGGCCACCTATCTCCTGTGTGTGACGCCCGTGCACGGGCACGTCGCGCCGCTCCTCGCCGTCGCGGAGCGCCTCCGCGCCCGCGGCCACCGCATCATCCTCCTGACGGGCAGCCGGTTCGCGGATCGCGCCGCCGAGCTCGACCTCGAGTTCCACGCGCTGACCGGTGCCGCCGACTTCGACGACCGCGACCCGGACTCCTCCCTGCCCGACCGCGACCGATACCGTGGCCTGGCTCGCGCGCAGTACGACATCCAGACGCTCTTCGTCCGCCCCATCCCCGACCAGTACGCCGCGGCGACGGCGCTGATCGAGCGATACCGGCCGGACGCGGTCCTCGTCGACGGCCTCTTCATCGCGCTCGGGCCGCTCGTGATGGACGAACGACGGCGCGGAGACCGGCCGCCGGTGATCGCGCTCGGCGTCAATCCGCTCGCCCAGCCGAGCCGCGACGTCGCCCCGAACGGCATGGGGCTCGCGCCGTCGCACTCGACGCTCGGAACGCTGCGGAACGTCGCCCTCAACACCCTCGCGCGGACGGTCCTCTTCCGGGACACGCAGAAGCTCGCCGAGCGGGTCTTCCTCGAGGCGTCGGGCGTGCGGCTGCGCTCGTTCGCCATGGACCCCGCGCCCTACTCCGACCGCTTCCTGCAGTTGTGCGTCCCCGAGTTCGAGTACCCGCGGAGGGATCTCTCGCCGACTACACGATTCGTCGGCCCCGTCGTCGCGGGCGCTCGACCCGACGAGCCGCTGCCCGAGTGGTGGGACGAGCTCGACGGGCCCCGTCCCGTCGTCCACCTGACCCAGGGCACGATCGACAACCACGACGTCACCCGGCTGATCCGCCCCGCGCTCGAGGCACTTGCGCGCCGCGACGTCCTCGTCGTCGTGAGCGCGGGGGGACGGCCCGTCGACTCCCTCGGAGCGCTCCCGCCCCATGCGCTGGCGGCGCGTTACCTCGACTATGAGCGGCTGCTCCCCCGGACCCGGCTCATGATCACGAACGGCGGATACGGCGGAGTCCAGCACGCCCTGGCTCACGGTGTTCCCCTCATCGTGGCCGGTGACACCGAGGACAAGCCGGAGGTCGCCGCGCGCGTGCGCTGGTCGGGGGCGGGCATCGACCTCCGCACCGGTTCCCCGACGCCGGAGGCGATCGGACGAGCCGTCGACCGGATCCTGTCCGACGGCTCGTACGCTGATCGGGCCGCGCTGTTGCGCTCGTCGATCGCCCGTCACGACGCGTTCGCCGCGATCGAGGAGGAGTTGCAGTCCGTCACCGTGCCGTGACGCCTCCGCTGGTATCGTCCGAGGCGGCGCAGGGCTCCTCCTCGCCCCGACGAGAAGGCCCCGATGAGCGCTCCCGCCCCGCTCCGTTCCCGCATCGGACTCGCGCGCATGACCGCCCGCGACCCCGACCAACCCCATCGCACCGCGAGTCCGCTCGAGCTCTTCTTCGACCTCGTCTTCGTCGTCTCCGTCGCGATCGCCTCGCAGAATCTCCATCACCTCGAGACCGAGGGACACATCGCGAGCGGCATCGGGCCGTACCTCATGGTCTTCTTCGGGATCTGGTGGGCCTGGATGAACTTCACGTGGTTCGCGACGTCCTTCGACACGGACGACTGGCTCTACCGCGTCGCGACGATCGCGCAGATGGGTGGTGCGCTCGTGCTCGCCGCGGGCGCCGGCCCGGCGATGGCCGACGGCGACTACGGCCTCGCGGTGACCGGCTACGTCCTCATGCGCGTCGTGATGGTCGCGCAGTGGATCCGCGCGGCGCTGAGTTCCGCGGAATACCGGGCGACGGCCGTGCGCCACGCCGTCGCCATCGCGGGGGTGCAGGTGCTGTGGGTCGTGTGGTTGCTGGCCGTTCCGGACGGCGCGCAGGCGGTCGGCTTCGTGCTGCTCGCCCTGATCGAGGTCGCGATCCCGGTCTGGGCCCAGCGGCCCAACTCGACGCCCTCCCACCCGCATCACATCACCGAGCGGTACGGGCTGTTCACGCTCATCCTGCTCGGCGAGTCGATCCTCGCCTCCGCGAACGCGATCATCGACGCGATCCACCACAGCGAGGAGATCGGCCCGCTCGTGACGATCGCGGTGACGGGACTCGCGCTCGCCGCCGGGATGTGGTGGGTGTACTTCGCCCGCCCGCAACACGAACGGCTCGCGACGCTGCGCGGCTCCTTCGTCTTCGGGTACGTGCACTACGTCATCTTCGCCGCGGCTGGCGCCTTCTCCGCCGGCATCGAGGTCGCGATCGACCACGACACCCATCAGACCCACCTCGACGGGGTCACAGCGGCCGCGACCACGACGGTGCCCGTCGCCCTGTTCGTCCTCGGAATCTGGTTCCTGGCCCTCCGCGACCGGCTGCCCCGGTGGGCGAATGTCGCGGTCGTCCTGCTGGCCCTCGCGATCGCCGCGAGCGCCCTCGGTCCGTTCAGCCTCGTGCTGGCAGCCGTCGCCATGGTCGCGACCGTGGTCGTCCTCGAGGTCACGAAGTAGCGCCCCCCTCGCCCCCGCCCCCGCCCCCTCGCGAAGTAGCCACTTTGAGCGTTCTTCTACCGGTATACCGGCGGAATAACGCTCAAAGTGACTACGAGGAGGGGCGAGCGGCGCGGGCGGCGGCGACGCCGCGGGCGATCGCGTCGAGGTCGCTCACGGTCTCGACGAAGTCCGCGCCGCGGCGCACGAACCGGTCGGCGCGCTCGGGTACGCCGGCGAAGGCGCCGAAGCGGATCCCCGCAGTGCGGGCAGCCGCGGCGACGCGGGACAGGGCGGAGGACTCGCTCTCGTCGTCCAGGAGCTCGTCGATCGTGATGCCGAGCGAAGCGGAGAGGTCGAACGGGCCCACGAAGAGCATGTCGACGCCGTCGAGCGCCGCGATCGACGGCTGCGACTGGTCGCCGGTGAGGTTGGTGTTGATCGTGAATTCGCCGCCGAGCCGAGTGCCGTCGGCGGCGTAGCGCTGGGCGAAGAGGCCCCAGTCGCTGATGTCGCCGGTTCCCTGGGCGGGCTTCGACTGCCAGACGACCACGTAGCTGCCATCGCTCAGCGT
>CAKTZW010000050.1 GCA_934636065.1 uncultured Labedella sp. | reverse complement strand
GCCGGTGCACCGCAGCCGGCTCGACGCGGTGTGGACCGAGGAGGCCCAGCGGGTCCGCTCCCTGGCCGGCCTGGTGGCCGACGGCCTGGTGGTGCATGCCGGGCCGGACACCTACGCCCTGCCCTGAGCGGCCCCGGACGCGACGACGGCCCGCCCCCGGTGGGGACGGGCCGTCGTGCGCGGTGGCTCAGAGGTCGCTGGGACCCGACTTCGGCACGTCGGTGCCGCTCAAGGGCCTCTCCGGCGTGATCCGTCGGCGCGCCTACGACCGCTACAGCGAGGGTCAGCTCGCGCACTGGCTGCTGCTCGTGCTCGGTGATCGTGTCGACGCGATCGAGAGCCACGTCGCATCGTTCGCGACGACGCGTCCGGACAATCCGGTCACGGAGACGGGCGTGCTGAGCGAGGCGGGCCACCGTCCGATCTCGTCCCGCTTCGGCCGCAAGCGCGCCGATCTCAAGCACATGTGGATGGACCCGGTCCTCGTGGCGGGCCCGTGGGTCGCCGCGGGGGTCGTCGCGGTCGTCGCCGCTGCGAAGATCGCCGCACGGGCCCGGCGCTGACGCTCTCCGGAGGCCGACGGAGGGCCCGGCGCTAAGCGCCGGGCCCTCCGTCCATCTCCGGTCCTCAGCCGCGAGGCGGGGCCGAACCCTCGTCGTCGGTGCCGGGGGAGCCGTCGGTCGGCTCCGGCTCGAGCCGGACCTCCTCGCGCGTGACGGGGACCGTGACCGTCCGCTCCTCCGTCACGGTGTACTTCCGCAACCGCATGCGGCCCGTCTCGACGCCGTCAGCGCCCGTGGTCGGGGTGCCGCCGGCGGCGTGACGTCCCGAACGGTCGCCGTCGCCGTACGAGCGGTCCGAGCCGAGCTCATGCTCCCGGTCGTCGTCGCGGGATCGGTCGTGCCCATCCCCGGCGCGGTCGTGGTCGTGGTCGTGGTCGTCCCCGTCGTGGTCGTGTCGTCCGAAGCCGAGCCGCTCCGCGAGTCCGTGACCGTGTCCGCGGTCGTCGCCGCGGTCCTCGCCATCCCCGTCGCGGTCACCGTCGCGGTCCGCGTCGCTCGGACGGTAGTGCGTGTACAGGGAGTCCTCCTCCTCGCGGGTGAGGGCCCCGTCGACGTCGATCCGCGGTGCGTGCTTGACCGTGTCCTTGTCGTGCGCGACGTGGAGCCGATCGTCCTCGTACGACGCGCCCTCGAGGGGCACGAAGGACTCCTTGTTGCCGAAGAGTCCGGTCTTCACGGTCGCCCAGAGCGGCCGATCGGTGTCGGGGTCGAGGTAGACCTGCCCGACGGTGCCGATCTTCTCGCCGTCGGGATCGACGACGTCGGCGCCGATGAGTGACGCGGTGCTGCTGGAGTGGATCACCGTCTTCTCCTTCCCTGCCCCGGCCTCAGCGGCCCAGTCCGACGCGGTCGACCTTGCGGTGGAACCGCATGCCGGCGAGGCCGCCGAGGAGCGCGCCGCCGAGGCTCACGAGCAGCGCGGCGATCGCGGTGATGATGCCGGCGGTGGTCAGCTGCCCCTCGTTCACCGGGAGGCGCGGGAAGCTGTTGAGGTTCGCGAGGATGTTCCACTGGCTGCCCGCGATGACGCTCACGATCGCGAGCACGACGGCGATGATGAGGGCCCAGAGCCACACGGCGAGGCCCTGCTTGGCGCCGCTGAAGCGCGCCATGCGACCCGCGACGTAGCCGCCGGCGTAGTAGGCGATGAAGAGGATGACGAGCACGGCGACGGCGCCGACGATGCCGATCGTGTCCGCGTTCTGGGCGGCGTCGTCCGCGACCTGGTCCGGGTCGGCGTTCGAGCCGAGTCCGATCGCCGCGCCGGCTCCCGCGACGAGCGCGGTGAGCAGTACGGCCGTTCCCGTGGCGGCGAGCCAGCCGAAGAAGGCCGAGCCGAACTTCATACCGCCGAACTCGTCCTTCTCGCGGGCGACGACCTCCTCGCGCACGGTGCGTCCGGAGCCCGCCGGAACGGCGGCCGGTCGGTCGTCCGCGGCGTCGAAGCGCTCGGTGGGGCGGTCCTGATTCGATGGAGTGCTCATGGTGATGGGTCCTTCCAGTGTCCCTGAATCCCTGGATGGCCCAGTGAACGCCTCCCCTGGGGGCAGCGACAAGGGGTGGCGCGAGGGCGGAGAAGTGGTCCCGGAGCGCCGGAGCGAGCCGATCCGTGCTCCACCGACGGCGCGTCGATGAGGCTCGGCGGGGGTGACGATCGGTCGACGTGACGTCAGCGCGCCGTCAGGATCTCGGCGCCTTCGTCGGTGATCGCGATCGTGTGCTCACTGTGCGCCGTGCGACAGCCGGTGGCGCTCCGCAGCGTCCAGCCGTCGGCGTCCGTCACGAGGACGTCGGTGTCCGCCATCACCCAGGGTTCGAGGGCGAGCAAGAGTCCGGGTCGTAGCCGATAGCCACGTCCGGGGCGCCCGGCGTTGGCGACGTGCGGGTCCTGATGCATCGTCGAGCCGATCCCGTGCCCGCCGAACTCGAGGTTGATCGGGAAGCCGGCGTCGTGCAGGACCGTGCCGATCGCGGCGGACACGTCGCCGATCCGGGCGCCGGGATCGGCTGCGGCGATGCCCGCGGCGAGGGCGCGCTCGGTCGCGTCGATGAGGGCGACGGACTCGGCCGGTCGCGCCGCGCCGACGATGAAGCTGACGGCGGAGTCCGCCGCGATCCCGTCGAGGGAGACCGCGAGGTCGAGCGTGAGGAGGTCGCCGTCGACGAGAGTGCGGTCGTGCGGCAGCCCGTGGAGCACGGCATCGTTGACCGCCGTGCAGATGTAGTGGCCGAAGGGCCCGCGGCCGAAGGACGGCGCGTAGTCGATGTAGCAGGACTCGGCACCGGCCTCGAGGATCATCTCCTTCGCCCACCGGTCGATCTCGAGCAGGTTCGTTCCCACCGTCGTCCGCTCCCGCAGCGCGCGCAGGATGCGGGCGACGAGGGCGCCCGTGGCGCGGGCACGGTCCAACTCTGCCGGTGTGAGGATCTCGATCATGCGGGCCTTTCGAACGTATGCCGATAACTATACCGGTCAAACTATCCCGACGATACACTGGCCATATGGTCAGACTGCCCTTGAGCGCCGCGGAGGTCGAACGCGGCGAGCGCCTCGGATCCCTCCTCAGGCGCGCTCGAGGGGAGCGGTCGATCCTCGACACGGCGATCGAGGCCGGCATCTCGCCCGAGACCCTGCGGAAGATCGAATCCGGTCGCGTAGCGACCCCCGCCTTCCCGACGATCGCGGCTGTCGCCGACGTGCTCGGGCTCTCGCTCGACGACGTCTGGAGCGAGATCAGCCGGTCGGAACCGGCTCCCGCGCGCCGGACCGGCGCACGCGAGCGGCTCGTCTCCTAGGACGCAGGCGTCCCGTCAGCGTCCGTCAGCGCGCGGCGGCGCGGGACGGCGCGAGGCGCACGAGCCGGGCGCTCTCGCTCTGCTCCTGCTCGGCGATCTCGCTGCGCGACTCGAGGAAGTCGGTGAACGTGCGGAAGCCGAGCGCCTTCTCGCTGAAGGACGGGTCCATGCGCTTCATCTGCGTCTTCACCGTCGACGAGTGGAGCCACTCGGCGTCGTCGTCCTTCTCGTGGCCGAGGCGCAGGGCGCGCTCGAGCAGGCTCGTCGCGACCTCCTGCGGGTTCTCCGGTTCGGGCTCCACCTCGTCGTCGGCCGCGCGGGCCGCCTTCGCGCGGCGGCGCTTGGGAGGAGCGACCTCGACCGGCGGCTCCTGGAACGTCACCGTCGGCACGCCCGCCGCGATCGCCGTCCCCTCGGCCGCGAGGGCCAGCGGCTCCTCCTCGTCCGCCGTCGGAGCGGGCGTGATCCGCGGCGCCGCGACGGCCGTCGGAACGGGCTTCACTCCCGGGAGGGCGTCGTAGGTGGCGAACTCGTCGCACGCCGCGGCGAGCGAGCGGCTCGTCGACCCCGCGACGCCGATGCCGACGACGTAGCGTCCGAGCCGCTTGCACCGCTGGGCGAGCGCGATGTAGTCGGAGTCGCCCGCGACGATGATGACGTGGGTGAGATCCGGGAGGCGGAACATGTCCTCGACGGCGTCGACCGCCAGGCGGATGTCCGCCCCGTTCTTGGCGTAGGCGGCGGCGGGGAACAGCTGCACGAGATCGACGGCCCTGCTCACGAGCTGGCCCCGGTAGTCGGCGTTCACCGGCGCGGACCAGTCCGCGTACGCGCGGGTGAGGACGAGGGTGCCGAACGACGACGCGAAGTCGATGATCGCGCCCACGTCGACGGTCGCCTGCGTCAGCTTCTCCGCCATGCCCACGTCGGAGGCCTTGCTCGACGAACTGTACGCGCGCGCCTTGTCGCGCATGAACTGACTGCGGCCGTGCACCTGGTCGTACCGAGAGATGACGATGTTGTCGAAGTCGATGTAGACGGCCACCCGCGCGTCGATCGGCTCGGTCATGGATGCTCTCTTCCGTTCGCTGGGACTCCAGTCTCTCGCGGATCGGGAGGCGACGGGAACCGTGCGTGCGATCCGGCACTGTACGTCAGCGCGGGGTGACGGGCGGACCCGTTGTGGCGGTCCGCTGCGGGTGTGATCCTGACGGAGCGTCGCCCGGAGGGGAACGCGGCTCCCGATCCTCGTCGGTCGTCCGACGCGGAGAGGCGACAGCGATGCTCGAGTTCGACGGATCCGGGGTGGTGTTCGCGGCCATCGGCCTCGCCACCCTCGCTGCGGCGCTGCTGCCCCGCGTCCTCGGTCGGCTCCCCGTGTCGATGCCGATGGTCTTCCTCGGCGCCGGCATCCTCGGGTTCGCGCTGATGCCGAGCCTGCCGGACCCGTCTCCCGTCGAGCACCCGGAGGTCGCGCTTCACCTCACGGAGATCTGCGTCATCGTGTCGCTCATGGGGGCGGGGCTCGCGATCAACAGGGCGCCGTCACGACGGGGCTGGTCGTCGACGTGGCGGCTTCTCGGGATCACGATGCCGCTGTCGATGCTCGCGGTGGGGCTGCTCGGCTGGGGCGTCCTCGGTCTCGGGGTCGCGAGCGCCGTCCTGCTCGCCGCGGCGCTCGCTCCCACGGACCCGGTGCTCGCGACCGAGGTGCAGGTGAGCGAACCCGTGACCGACGCCGAGGCGGAGGACGATGAGGCGCGCTTCGCGCTCACCTCGGAGGCGGGACTGAACGACGGGCTCGCGTTCCCGTTCACGTACGCGGCCGTCGCGATGAGTCTCGCCGCGGTGGGCTCCGCCGGATGGATCGGGGAGTGGTTCCTCGTCGACGTGGTGTGGCGGCTCGCCTTGGGCGTCGGCATCGGCTATCTCACCGGGCGACTGCTCGGACGGCTGTTCTTCTCCTCGCTCTCCGAACGGCTCGGCCTCACCGAGCGGGCCGAGGGCTTCGTGGCGCTCGCGGCCACCTTCCTCGCGTACGGGGCGACCGAGTCGGCCGAGGGCTACGGCTTCGTCGCCGTCTTCGTCTGCGCGACGACCCTGCGTGCGTCGGAGCGCGCCCACGGCTACCACTCGGTGCTCCACAAGTTCGTCGAGCAGATCGAGCGGCTCCTGACGGTCGCCGTCGTCGTCCTGCTCGGCGGCTCCGTGACGCGCGGGGCCTTCGACTCGATCGGTTGGCTCGACGTGCTCGTCGTCGCCGCCATCCTCATCCTGGTCCGACCCCTCGCCGGATTCGTCGGACTGATCGGAGGGAGGGCCGGACCGAAGGAGCGCGCGGTGATCTCGTTCTTCGGGGTCCGCGGGGTCGGCTCGCTCTTCTACATCGCGTTCGCGCTGCAGGAGGGCCGATTCCCCGGCGGGGAGCACCTCTGGGCGCTCACGTCACTCGTCGTGGTCGGATCGATCGTGCTCCACGGCGCCACGGCGACGCCGATCATGGCGACGCTCGACCGCCGTCGCGCGCGAGCGGCGCGCCGGGCCGGGGTGGGCGACGACGAGGCCCCGCGCCTGTCCGTATAGCAGGTCAACGGCGTCCCCGCTCGCGCGCGGGCCCGTGGACCGCCGACTTGTATCCGGCAGCGGCCTGGACGACACTTCTCGAGTGAGATCAGCGCACCTCTTCACCGCGGCGACGGTGAGCTATCTCGCCAACTGCCTCGTGGGGACGGGCGTTGCGACGCGCACGATCGACACGTCCGACATCCGGTGGGTGCACCACGCCCTCTACGTCTCGACCTCGTCGCTCGCGGCTCTCGCTGGCGCCGCGGGACTGCGCCGGGGAGCCGATCGGTCATCGCGTCGCGCAGCCGTGCTACTGGCGCCGGCGGTCGTGCCGCTCTCCCTCATCCCGTACCTCGGCTCGCATTCGAAGCGGCACATCGTCGTGGCTCTCACGGCCGCGCCGTTCTTCGTCGCGAGCCTCGTGAGAGCCTGGAGGTGACCATGGACCTCCTCGAGGCCATCAGACGTCGCAAGACCACGAACGGGCCGTTCCTGCCCGACCCGGTGTCGGAGGAGCACCAGCGGATCCTCATGGAGGTCGCCGGCCGGGCGCCGTCGCAGCTCAACAGTCAGCCGTGGCGGTTCGTCATCGTCGAGGATCGGGCGACGATCGAGCGCGTCGCCGACATCAGCGGGTCGAGCATGACGCAGGCGATGTCCAACGGCACGTTCTTCGAGCGCTACAAGCCGTACTTCCGGTTCAGTGCGGCCGAGATGGAGCGTCGCCGCGACGGCATGCTCTTCGACAAGCTGCCGGCGCCGTTGCGGCCCTTCACGAGCCAGGCGTTCACGAAGCGCGGGCAGACGCTCATGAACGCTCTCGGCGTGCCGAAGACGCTCGGCTCCGAGAACCGCAAGCTCGTGGCGGGGTCTCCGCTCCTGCTCGGCGTCATGCTCGATCGCTCCGAGTACCGACCGGGGGAGCTGTCGTCGTTCTACTCGCTCTTCAGCATGGGCGCCGCGATGGAGAACGTCTGGCTCACGACGACGGAGCTCGGCATGGGCATCCAGTTCGTCTCCTTCCCCATGGAGGTCCCGGGGGAGTGGGAGAAGATAGTCGACCTGCTCCGCGTGCCGGACGAGCTCGAGCTCATGGCGGTGTACCGGCTCGGCTACCTCCCGCTCGAGCAGCGTCGCCCCGCGATCGACTGGTCGAGCCACCAGCGGAAGCTGCCGTCGCAGTACGTGTACCGGGAGACGTGCGAGAGGCCGCAGGAGGGCTGGGACGACCGGACGCCGCCGCCCGCGCGCTGACCGCTCGGAGCCGTCGGAGCCGTGGGCTGAGCGCCGGCGGCCGCGTCAGCGCAGCGGCGAACCGACGACGTCGAATCGGAAGCCGCCGAACTCGCCGGAGAGCAGCGGCATCGCCTCGGCGATGGCCGCCTTGACGCTCTCCACCTGCAGCGACGCCTGATGCGCCTCGGCGGAGACCCACAGTTCCGCGACGAACACCGTGTCAGGGTGGTCCGGGTTCACCCCCACCTCGTAGCTCAGGCACCCCGCCTCGGCGAGGGCCGCGGACGGCCGGGTGAGGAGCTCGACGACCTCGTCACGTCGACCGGGCTGGACTCCGAGTGTTCCCACGTTCGCGAATGTCATGGGCTTAGGATGCCCGAACCCCCCGACATCGACGCAAGCCGCTGTGAGCGGCGCGATCCGCCGCCTAGCATCGCAGTATGGACGCAGAGCAGCAGTCGCGACAGTCCGGGGGTCGGCGCCACGCGCCGGGTCAGTGGAGCACCGTGTGGGTCGCTCCGCTCGACCGGGAGCCCTTCGTCGTGCTCGAGAGCACCGACCTGCTCCTCGAGGCGCCCAACTGGTCGGACGACGGCCGGCTCGTGGTGAACGGCGGGGGGCGATTGTGGTCCCTCCCGCCCACGCACGGCGCCGGGCTCTCGCCCATCGCGATCGAGGGCGTCTCCCGCCTCAACAACGATCACGTCCTCGCGCCGAATGGGGACGACGTCTTCGTCTCCTCCGACGACGGCCATCTGTACGTGGCGCCTCTGTCGGGCGGAGCGGCACGGCGGATCACCGAGGAGCGCTCCGTGCGTCACTACCTGCACGGGGTGAGCCCCGACGGCGCCACTCTCGCCTTTGTCGAGATCCCGTGCGAGCACGACGGCCGCGATCCGCAGGGGCGCCTCGGCCTCATCGCCTCGACCGGGGGAGAGGTCAGCTACCTCGATACGGGCGACGGGCACCTCGACGGCCCCGAGTTCACGCCCGACGGCGAGTGGATCGTGTTCAACAGCGACGCGTTCACGGACGAGCCGGGCCACGCGCAGCTCGGGCGCATCCGCGTCGACGGCACGGGTCTCGAGCGCCTCGTGGAGAGCGACACCGTCGACTGGTTCCCCCACCTCTCGCCGGACGGCCGG
Source organism: uncultured Labedella sp. (assembly GCA_934636065.1). GTDB lineage: Bacteria > Actinomycetota > Actinomycetes > Actinomycetales > Microbacteriaceae > Labedella. The sequence continues at coordinate 777 of CAKTZW010000050.1, read as the reverse complement.
TTCGCGTCGTACGTGTCGTTCCCCGCCGGCACCATCGGTCACCCCGCCGACGTCCCTGTCGTCGTCAACGTGGTCGCGACGGAGGACTGGTCGACGCCGATCCAGAGCTACTCCGTCTTCGGTGGGCAGGGAACGCTCAACGTCAACAGCTGGTCGCCCGACTCCGACGCCCTCGCCTTCGTCGAATACCCCCTCACCGAATAACCAGACAGCTACACCCGTTCGAGGGCGCCAGCTAGAGTGGGCGCCTTCGACACCGATGTGGCGCCGTCGTCGTCGCCGTCGCACTCGGAGCGGGACGCGAGACCCGCGGTCGACGGGCGGACACGACGGTCGACATCGCCGAGGGCGCCAGTCCGGCACCGAGGGCGCTAGGCCTACGTGGCGCCCTGGGACGGGTGTAGCACTTTGGGTTAGGAGTCGGTGGCGCGCTTGTCGTCGAGCTGCGCCTCGAGGCGCTTGATGCGGGCCTGCTTCTCGTAGAACTCCGCCTCGCGTTCGAGGGCGGCGAGCTGCTCCTCGGTGGAGAGCGCGCGCTGCGGTGCGACCGGCGCGGGCGCCGGAGCCACCGCCTCGCGGTCCCAGCGGCGGCGGTCGCCGAAGCTCACGTTCTCGGGCTCCCCGCCCCACTCGCGTCCGACCGTGAACCAGATGATGCTGCCGATCATCGGCAGGATGATGACGAGGACGACCCAGAAGAGCTTCGGCAGGTGCTTCACCTGCGAGTTGTCGCGAGTGATGATGTCGACCAACGCCGCAATGAAGGCGAGGAAAACC
>CAKTZW010000049.1 GCA_934636065.1 uncultured Labedella sp. | reverse complement strand
GAGGCGGAGGTGCAGCGGGAGGGGGAGTTCCTGCTGGCCGCGATGGACGGCCTGCAGATCCAGTTCATGCTCGTGCCGGACTACGACCTGGTCGCCTCGTTCGACGACTACGTCGCCGCGGTCCTCGCCCGCCTCAAGCCCCCCGCCCCCACCCCCTAACCCAAAGCGCTACACCCGCCCGAGGGCGCCACCTACAACGGGCGCCCTCGACACGGATCTGTAGCCGTCAGTGCATCCCGCATCACGCGGAAGCCTCGAGGTCGAGCGCCATCAGGAGATAGGGCGTGCGACCGGCCTCATCGGCGACGGTGGAGCGGGGCTCGAACCCGACTGCGCGCCAGAATCGCACTCCATCCTCGTTCTCGATGTCGGGGTCGACCGTGAGCCGCGTGATCCCCTTCTCTCGAGCGCGAGCGAACATGGCCTCGGCAGACGCCGGCGAGCGATTCCACGAGCTGCGCGACGGTGGCGCGGGACAGGTCCACGCGCTCCGAGCGGACGCGGGACGAGTCGCCCCACCGGCGCTCGATCGACCGGCCGAGCGCGAGCACGTCGAGCCCGCTCGCAACGAGCCGGTCGACGACGCGACGCCCGGTCTGCCCGGAGGCGCCGAAGACGGCGACGCGGCCGGTCACGACCCCACCTCCCAGTCCGGCAGATGCCCGTCGGTGTAGCGGCTCCCGAACGCCCCGTCGGGAAGGATCTCCTGAACCCGCCGCAGCAGTTCCGGCGCGACGGCGGCCGCCGCGGCGGCCACGTTCTCGTCGACCCGGCCCGGGCTGCGGGTACCGAAGATCGGCACGACGGCGTCGCCCTGATCGAGGACCCAGGCCAACGCCAACTGCGGAAGCGACAGTCCGGCCTCGGCGGCGACCTCCGTCAGCTGCGCGACCGCGGCGGCGTTGCGCTCGAAGTTCCCCGGCTGCCAGCGCGGGTCGAACCGGCGCATGTCGTCCGCGACGTACTGGTCCGCCGGCTTCGCCCCGTCCGTCAGGAACCCGCGGCCGAGCGGCGAGTAGGCGACGAACCCGATGCCGAGCTCACGGAGGACCGGGAGGACCGCCTCGATCGCCCGCTCGAACATCGAGTACTCGCTCTGCAGGACGGTGACGGGGTGCACGGCGTGGGCGCGCCGGATCGCCTCGGGGCCCGCCTCGCTCAACCCGAAGTGCAGCACCTTCCCCGCCCGGACGAGGTCGGCGACGGTGCCCGCGACGTCCTCGATCGGCACGTCGGGGTCGACGCGGTGCTGGTAGAGGACGTCGATCCGGTCGGTGCCGAGGTACCGCAGGCTGTTCTCGACGACAGTTCGGATGCGTTCGGGCCTGCTGTCGAGCACCGCCCCGGCAGACTGATCGGCCCCGAGGTCGTAACCGAACTTCGTCGCGATCACGACGTCGTCCCGGAACCCGCGCACCGCGTCGCCGAGGAGTCGCTCATTGCTTCCGGGATCCGGGCCGTTGTAGAGCTCGGCCGTGTCGAACAGGGTCACGCCGAGGTCGTGGGCGCGGTGGATCGTCGCGATGCTCCGCTCCCGATCCGCCGGACCGTACGCCATCGTCATGCCCATCGTCCCGAGCCCGAGGGCCGAGACCTCCAGCCCGCGGCCGAGCCGTCGTCGTTCGATGCTCATCGTCTGCTTCGTGCCGTCGACTCGCTGAGTCACGTCTCCTCCTGTCGTCGCGGTGCCCGCAACTCTTCACTGGTGAGTCGATCCACTCACTTCCCGAGACGGTAGTCGCGACAACATGGTGAGTCAAGTCACTCACCTCTGCTATGGTCGGCGTCATGACACCGTCCGTATCCACCTATCACCAGAAGGTCGCCCTCGAGAAGCGCGCGCTCATCCTGGGGGCGGCGACCGAGCTCTTCACGGAGCTCGGCTACGATAAGACCTCGTTGGCCCGCGTCGCCGAGCGCGCCGGCGTCTCGACGGCGACGATGTTCAAGCAGTTCCGCACCAAGGCCGAGCTCTTCGAGGCGATCGTCCTGCAGTTCTGGGACGCCGGGCCGGACGCCGAGGTGCCGCCCCCGGCTCCGGGCGACCCTCGGACCGGACTCTCAGTGCTGGGGGCCCGGTACGCGCAGCTGCTGCGTCGACCGGGCATGGCGGGACTCCACCGCATGGTCATCGCGGAGGCGCCCCGTTTCCCCGATCTCGGACGCGTGCAGTTCGATCTCGGCAAGCAGCCGTTCTTCGAACTCGTGCGCGACTACATCGACTCCGAGGCCCGAGCGGGTTCCCTGCAGGTCCCCGACGTCGTGCGTGCCACAACCGAGCTGCTCGGCATGATCTCGAACTTCGTCCTGTGGCCTCAGCTCCTCCTGCAGGAGTGGTCTCCGAGCGATCACGACGTCGACGAGACGGTGGACAGCGCCGTCGAGACGTTCCTCGCCCGCTACGCCGTCACGCGGGGGACCGCATGACGCTCGAACCAAACACCTTCCGGGACGAGGCCGTCCGCTACGCGACCGGGCTGTGGCGTGCGGGCATCTCGGCCGACCTGCGCGTGCACGCCGGCTATCCGCACGCGTTCGACGTGCTCCTCATCGGTTCGTCGGACGAGCAACGCCATCGCGACGAGCGCGTCCGGGTGCTGCAGGGCTTCTGAACCCGATGGCGCCAGCGGGATCCCCGCCGTCGCCGATGCTCGGCTAATGGGCCGCCGTCACGTAGTCGGCCAGGTGGCCGAGCGTCTGCGTGCCGCCCTCGATCGCGTGGTACGTCGCGACCGCCTCGTTCCTGGCCTCGACGGTCGGGAAGAGGGTGCGCATCGTCACCCGGGTCGCGGGCCCGTCTGGCTCGAAGGTGAGGACGGACTCGAACGCGTTCGGGTCGTCCGCCGCCTCGCCGTGCAGCATCGCGATGCGCGTCGGGCGCGCGATGTCCGTCCACGAGATCCACTCCGGGTACACGGTGCCGTCCGGCCCGCGCATCGTGAACTCCCACACGCCTCCCACGCGGAACTCGAAGGCGCTCGTCGTCGTGGTGAAGCCGTCCGGGCCCCACCACTGCGAGATGTGTCGCACGTCCGTGAAGGCCTCGAACACCAGCTCCGGCTCGGCATCGATGACCCGCGTGATCACCACCTCGCGGTCGGCCGTGCTCGATCCCGGTGCTTCGGACCCTGTCCCGGTCTCCGTCGTGTCGCTCATCGCTCCTCCTCCGTCGTCTCCTGCTTCAGGTCCTGCACGTAGGCGTCGAGCCGGTCGAAGCTCGCGTTCCAGAACCGCTCGAAGCCGCCGGTCCACTCGTGGATCGTCCGCAGGCCTCGCGCGTCGAGTCCGTAGACCCGCTGCTTGCCCTCCGCACGGTCTCGCACGAGCCCGACCTCGCGCAGCACACGCAGGTGCTTGGACGCTCCCGGCTGGGGGATCCCGAGCGCGTCGGCCACGTCGGACACCGGGCGCTCGCCGCCGCGCAGGAGCGTCAGGATCTCGCGGCGCCGCGGCTCCGCGATCGCGTTGAAGACATCCGAGGTCGTCGCTGCTCGTGCCATATCCACATCGTATACCCATATGGGTGAATGTTTCCCATCGATACAGCAGTTCGATTCGGACCCACGAATTCGCGGAAGCGGAGGCCTGAGAACCGGTGCCGGGGCTCGAAGCTATCTATCCATAGGAGAAAATTGAAAAAATCGAATTTATGTTTACGCGCCCGAGCACGGACAACTTGCCTTCACCGTTCCCGGAATGGCTGGTTATGTCGATCGCCATCACGAGGAGTTCGATGAAGATGCGGCAGGTGAGGAGATCTGAAGGGAACCATCACTCCTAGAGCCGGAGAACTCGTTTGTTTCCGCTCGACGAGGCTCTTGGCGGAAGTGATCTACGCGTGGAGCAGCGTGCTGGCCTAGGCCGAGGATTACGTCCGCGCGCTTCCTGACCTGCCTTTTCTCCCGCGGGAGACTTGCTGGCGCTGAGCCCGAGCCGACCCCTCGACCCGTAGCGTGCCGGGCCGCAGCATCCTCAGCCGAGCGGTGAACTCCACGACGTGAGCACGGTCCGGAGTTCCGGCAGCCGCTCGTCCTCGATCGCCCGCGCGTGGGCGTCGGCGAGCACGTCGGCGATGAGCACCCGCTCGCCCGTCTCCGCGGACCGTACCGCGGCCTCGACCATGGCGAGGCTCAGGATGTTGGCGTGCACCTCCCCGGACGGGACGGAGCCGCTGCGCACGGCCGCCACGAACTCGGCGAGCGACCCGGCGATCTCCTCCGGCACCTCGGGGCCGAGCTCGACCGGCACGATGCCCGCCGGCTCGCCGCCGGTCACGCCATTGGGCGCGAACTGGACGACGGGCGTGCCGTCGCCGTCCCACGTGGCCGTGCCGCCGGCGGCGTTCACGCGCCAGTCGCCGTTCCACGACGTCTCCTGGCCGTCGCTGCACCAGCTGCCCGTGTAGACGTAGCGGACGCCGCCCGCGAACTCGAAGACCGCCGTCGCGGCCGCCCCGTCGGCGTACCAGCTCCACCCGGGGTTGTACTCCTCGCAGTACACCGAGACGGGTTCGGCGTCGAGCAGGTAGCGGGCGGCGTCGAAGGCGTGGATCGCCATGTCGACGAGGAGGACGTGGTCCATCTCCTCCCGGAAGCCGCCGAAGTGCGGTGCCTTGAAGAAGTCCGTCCTCACAATGCCGACCTCGCCGAGCTCGGCGACCTGCCGTTTCAGCGCGGCCAGCGCGCGGTAGTACCGCCGCGACTGGCTGATCATGAGCAGCCGCCCACTCGCTTCCGTGGCGGCCGCGAGCGAGAGCGCCTCGCTCACGCTCGGGGCGGCGGGCTTCTCGCACAGCACCGGCAGTCCGGCGAACAGCGCCTCGACGTTCACGGGATGGTGAGCCGCCGGGATCGTCACGTTGACGACGGCTTCGGCGCCGACGGTCGATGCGATCTCGGTGAGACTCGACGCGACCGGGATGCCCGTGAGCCCCGCCTCCTCCAATGCGGCGCGCGCGCCGTCGAGGTTCAGATCCACGAGTCCCACGAGGTCGACGTCGGCCGACGCGTCGAGAGTCCGGAGCCACTGCTTCCCCATCCCGCCGGCGCCCACGAGCACCACGCGCAGCGGGGTCGTCCCGACGGTGCTCACGGAGTTCTCGTCATTCTCTGCATCCCTCAACCGTACGGGCCTGCTCGGGAAGGCTCCGATCTGCTCGGCTGCGATCGGGCGCTCAGCGGGGCGCTCTTCCCCACGAAAAGTAGATCTGTATATACTTTTCCCATGACCACCGGTGTTCAGCCTTCCCGCCGTGCCCTCGTCGTCCGTGGCGGTTGGGACGGGCACCAGCCCGTCGAGGCGACCGAGCTCTTCATCCCGTTCCTCGAGCGCAACGGCTTCGACGTCGACGTGCACGAGGGGCCGTGGATCTACGCGGACGACGCGTACATGGCCGGCGTCGACCTCGTGATGCAGTGCAACACGATGAACGTCATCGAGCGCGACGAGATCGCCGGCCTGCGACGCGCGATCGAGGCCGGCACCGGCCTCGGCGGCTGGCACGGCGGCATCGCCGACTCCTACCGGAACGAGGCCGACTACCTCCACCTCGTCGGCGGCCAGTTCGCCCACCACGCCGCGAAGCATCCGGACGAGCGGACCGGTGAGCAGTCCGACCACTACCTCCCCTATACGGTGAACCTCACTGCCGAGGGGCGCGAGCACGAGATCACGCGCGGCATCCACGACTTCGATCTCGTCACGGAGCAGTACTGGGTGCTTCACGACGACCTCATCGATGTGCTCGCCACCACCACCACTCCGGTGCGGCCGTGGGACCCGTGGAAGCGCCCCGTCACCTCCCCGGTCTTCTGGACCCGCGAGTGGGGCGACGGCCGCGTCTTCGTGAGCACCGCCGGCCACCGCGTCGAGGTGCTCGAGGACCCGAACGTGCGCACCGTCGTCGAGCGCGGCCTGCTCTGGGCCGCGCGTTCAGCGTGATGCGCCGCCACACAGACCAGCGGATTCGCGACGGCGCGGCTCCGCACCCACAGCCGACACTCGTCGCAGAACGGAGCAGTTCGTGAACCGCATCTCCTTCATGGGAGCGAACCTCGTCGCCCAACAGCTGGACTGGAACATGACGGAGGGGTGGGACCAGGGCGACGCCGCCGCGAACGCCCACTACGCCCCGATCGAGACGTACGAGGAGCGCTTCGACGCCTTCGTGCGGAGCGCCGTCGACGCGGGCTTCGACACGATCGACGTCTGGCACCCGCAGCTGAGCTACGAGTGGGCGACGGACGCGCACCTCGCCGCGGCCCGGCGGGTGCTCGACCGCCACGGCGTCGAGGTCGCCAGCTACGGGAGCCACTACGGCTCGACGGTGGAGCAGTTCCGACGCGCCAACGAGGTCGCTCAGGCCCTCGGCACCCGCGTCCTCGGCGGCGGAACGCACCTTCTGCAGCGCGATCGCGCGGCGCTCGTCGCGGTGCTCCGCGAGTTCGGGCACGTCTACGGCTTCGAGAACCACCCGCAGAAGACCCCGTCGGAGGTGCTCGAGGTCATCGGCGAGGGTGACGCCGACGTCGTCGGCGTCACGGTCGACACGGGATGGTTCGGCACGCAGGGCTACGACGCCGCGCGTGCCATCCGTGAACTCGGCGACCGTGTCTTCTACGTGCACCTCAAGGACGTTCGCGAGGTCGGCGCCCACGACACCTGCGCCTTCGGCGAGGGAGTGGTTCCCATCGCGGACTGCGTCGCGGCTCTGCGCGAGATCGGCTACACCGCGCCGATGAGCATCGAGCACGAGCCCGAGCACTCCGACCCCTTCCCGGACGTCGTTCGCAGCCGGGCGATCCTCGTCGATCTGCTCGCCGAGACGGCGGTCGCCTCGTGAAGGCCGCCGCTATCACGGGTCCCGGCGTCGTCGAGGTGCTCGAACAGCCGCGCCCGCGCGCCTCCGGCGACCTCGTGGTGGTCCAGATCCTGCTCGCCCCCATGTGCACGGAGTTCAAGCGGCGGAAGGACGGAGTTCCGGAGCTCGCACTCGGTCACGAGTCCGTCGGCGTGGTCGTCGATGCGGGCGACTCCCGGCGCGTGCGCGAGGGCGACCGGGTCGCCGTCATGCCGCACTACGGCTGCGGCGTCTGCTTCCTCTGCACCTCCGGCGACTACATGCACTGCCCGGATCTGCGCGACGTCCTCGCGGAGACGGGTCAGGAGTACGGGGTCGGCAGCTACGCACAGTACGTCCTCAAGCCCGACTGGCTCGTCGAGCGGATCCCCGACGACATCTCCCTCGTCCACGGTGCGATGGCGTGCTGCGGTTTCGGACCCACCTTCGGCGCCCTCGAGCGCATGCAGGTCGACGCGACGGACACGATCATCGTGTCCGGGTGTGGACCGGTCGGCCTCGGCGCGGTCGTGCAGGGCGTGACGCGGAACGCGCGCGTGTTCGCGATCGAGACCCACCCGTACCGGGCACAGCTCGCACGGGATCTCGGCGCGGAGCGCGTCTTCGACCCGACGACGGAGGACGTGCCGGCCCTCGTGCACGAGCTGACGGGCGGACGCGGGGCCGACGCCGGCGTCGAGACGAGCGGTGCCCCGACCGGCCCTCGCACGCTCGCGCTCTCCCTGCGGGCGCGCGGACGACTCGCGATCGTCGCGTGGGCGGGCGACGTGCAGTTCCCGCCGCTCGTGCCGCTCGGTCTCGACGTCTTCGGCGTCTGGCACTGGAACAGCCTCACGTCGTCCCACGAGATGTGGGAGACGGTGCGTCGCGCCGGCCCCCGCATCGACCGCCTCGTCACGCACCTCATGCCTCTCGAGGAGGTCGCGGTCGCGATGGATGTCCAAGACACGGGCGCGTGCGGCAAGATCATGTTGATGCCTCATCCCAATGTCGATGAGGCGGTGCTCACGGCCCCCGTGCGGTGAGCGGTACCGAACACTCCAGGTCGACCCCCCGGTCGAGCGGAGCCCGGACAGAGAGGTCCACGATGACGGAGAACACGAACGCCCCCCTGCGCGTCGCGATGGTGGGATACGGCTTCATGGGGGCGGCGCACTCCCAGGGCTGGCGGGTCGCGCCCCGGTTCTTCGACCTGCCCCGGCCGGTCGAGATGACGGTGCTCGTCGGTCGCGACGCCGACCGCGCACAGGCCGCCGCCGACAAGTGGGGCTGGGCCGAGACGGCGACCGACTGGCGCGCCGTGCTCGAGCGCGACGACATCGACATCGTCGACGTCGTGACGCCCGGCGACACGCACTCGCCGATCTCGATCGCCGCTCTCGAGGCGGGCAAGCACGTGATGTGCGAGAAGCCGCTCGCGAACTCGGTCGAGGACGCCGAGCGGATGGCCGAGGCCGCCGAGCGCGCCGACGCGAACGGCGTGCGCTCCATGGTCGGCTTCACCTACCGCCGCGTCCCCGCCGCGACGTACGCGCGCGACCTCGTCGCCTCCGGAGCCCTCGGTGAGATCCGTCAGATCCGCGCCAACTACCTGCAGGACTGGCTCGTCGACGCCGAGGCCCCCCTCACGTGGCGGTTGAACAAGGACCTCGCGGGGTCCGGATCGCTCGGCGACATCGGCGCGCACGCGATCGACCTCGCCCAGTTCATCACCGGGCAGTCGCTCACGTCGGTGTCGGGCACGCTCGAGACGTTCGTCACCGAGCGGCCGATGCTGGGGGAGACCGTCGGGTTGAGCGGCACGGCGTCGACGGAGCGCGGCCCCGTCACCGTCGACGACCTCGCCCTGTTCACCGGTCGGTTCGAGGGCGGAGCCGTCGGATCGTTCGAGGCGACGCGCTTCGCGACCGGCCGCAAGAACGCCTTCCGCATCGAGATCGCGGGATCGGCCGGTGCGATCTCGTTCGACCTCGAGGACATGAACGTCCTGAACGTCTACGACGCGACGGCTCCCGCCGACCGGCAGGGATTCACGCGCGTGATGGTGACGGAGCCCGAGCACCCCTACATGGCGAACTGGTGGCCGACCGGTCACACCATCGGGTACGAGCACGGTTTCTCGCACCAGGTGAAGGACTTCGTCGAGGCCGTCGCGAGCGGCACCGCCCCCACGCCGAGCTTCTCGGACGGACTGCAGGTGCAGCGCGTCCACGACGCCGTCGAGCGCAGCGCGGCCGACGGCAGCGCCTGGGTCCCGA
>CAKTZW010000048.1 GCA_934636065.1 uncultured Labedella sp. | reverse complement strand
TGTCGGGCGGCCAGCGGCAGCGCGTCTGGATCTCGATGGCCCTCGCCCAGCAGACCGACGTCCTTCTCCTCGACGAGCCGACGACGTTCCTCGACGTCTCCCACCAGGTCGACGTGCTCGACCTCGTGACGGACCTCAACCGCTCGCGGGGGACGACCGTGGTGATCGTGCTGCACGACCTCAACCTCGCCGCCCGCTACGCCGATCACCTGTTCGCCGTGAAGGAGGGACGCATCTTCGCGTCCGGGACCCCGCGCGAGGTCGTCACGCCCGAGACGGTCGAGGCCGTCTTCGGCATGTCGTCGCGCGTCATCGACGACCCGGTGACGGGAACGCCCCTCGTCGTCCCGATCGGCCGTCACCACTCCCTCTGACCCTCGGTCCCGTCCCTGTCCTCCTCTCCCGAAGTGTGGACTGTGGTCGTCCCTCTCTCCCGAAGTGCGGGTTTCGGCCGCCTCCCGAGCCGGAGAAGCGGCCGAAACCCGCACTCGGGGAAATGGGCGAGGGCGAGGGCGAGGGCGCGGGAGTCAGCGGACCTGCGGAGGCCTGTCGGGACCGGCACGGCTCCCGCAGGAGCACAATGGGTGCATGACCACGACCGAGTTCGCGAACGAGCGCGACGCCTCCCGGTACACGATGCGCCGCGGCGGTGTCATCGTGAGCGCCCTCGACTACAACGACGACGGACGCACCATGTCGATGACGCGTGCGTTCACCAACCCGCCGTTCCGGGGCAACGGCTACGCCGCCGAGCTGACGGCCTTCGCCGTCGACGACGCCGAGAAAGCCGGACGCACCGTCATCCCGATGTGCTGGTACGTCGCGGACTGGTTCGCCGCGCATCCCGAGCGGGCACACCTCATCGCGCGCTGAGCCGCACGCACCCCCAGATCGGGGGTTGTTTCAGCACGTTCACAGAACGCGCTGGAAGAATCGCGGGAACCGCATCGGATACAATCGGTCTCCGGTCGTGCCCGCACGATCGTTCTCCGGGAGGGCTGTCCGAGCGGCCGATGGAGCTGGTCTTGAAAACCAGTGGGCAGAAATGTCTCGTGGGTTCGAATCCCACGCCCTCCGCCACAGGACACGGGGCCGCGGGACATGCCGCCGCCCCGCGGACGGTGAATGCCCGAGGACGCACGCGATGTCTCCGCATCGCGACCGGCTCATCGGACACGACGACGTCGTCGGGAGCCCCGCTCCACTCTTCCCCGACCCCGCGCCGGACGCGCGATCCGAAAGGCCCCTTGTGAGCGAAAGCCGCCGGACCACCCGCCGTGTCGCGATCGACCCCTCGATCACGCGCCACGCCCGTCGTCGCCGTCGCAATCCCTTCGCGACGGCGTTCCGCTTCGTCGCGGCGGCGCTCGCCGTCGTGCTCGTGAGCGGCGGAGCCGTCGCGGCGTACGCGCTGTGGGACGTCGCCGCGGGTGTGAAGCCGGCGGTGACGCTCGCGGGCCAGGACCCGAACATCCCCAACATCGACGCGATCGAGGGTGGAGTGAACCTCCTCGTCGTCGGGAGCGACAGCCGTCAGGGCCAGGGCATGGCGTACGGGGATCCGGAGGAGGAGACGGGCGTCCTCAACGACGTCACGATGCTCCTGCACATCTCGGAGGATCACTCGAGCGCCGTCGTCGTCTCGTTCCCCCGCGACCTGTTCGTCCCGATCCCGGAGTGCCCGAAGCTCGACGGCACCGGCACCTACTCCGCCATGTCGTCCCAGAAGATCAACACGACCCTGTCGTACGGGGGTCTCGCCTGCACCGTCCTCACGGTCGAGGCTCTCACCGGGCTGACGATCCCGTTCGCCGCCGAGGTGCAGTTCAACGGTGTCATCGCGCTCTCGAACGCCGTGGGCGGCGTGGAGGTGTGCGTGGCCGAGCCGATCTCCGACGACTACACGCAGACGTACCTCGACGCGGGCATGCACACGCTGCAGGGGAAGGACGCCCTGCAGTTCCTCCGCACGCGCCACGGCGTCGGCGACGGCTCCGATCTCGGTCGCATCAGCAACCAGCAGGTGTTCCTGTCGTCGCTCGTCCGCACGCTGCAGAGCTCCGAGACCCTGTCGGACCCGGGCAAGCTCTTCGGCATCGCGAAGGCCGCGACGAGCAACATGCAGCTCTCCCAGAGTCTCGCGAACCTCAACACCATGGTCTCGATCGCGATGGCGCTCAAGGACATCCCGCTCGAGCAGATCGCCTTCCTCCAGTACCCGAACGCGTACGGCTCGAGCGGCGGCGAGCAGGGCGTGCTCCCGCTCGACGCCGCGGCGGAGCAGCTTTTCGACGCGATCAAGGCCGACAAGAAGCTCAGCATCACGGGCACGACGGGCGTCGGGTCCGTGACCGACCCCAACGCTCCGGCCGACCCGGAGGCGCCGACGGACCCCGAGTCCACGCCGCCCGCGACCCCGAGCGCGCCGAGCGCCACCCCGCCGGCGGACGACGCCGTGGAGCTCCCGACGACGATCGAGGGTCAGACGGCGAGCGATCGCACGTGTTCGAAGGGCAACAACTGAGTTCCCGGGGCCCGTCCCTCTACACTCGACGAATGGCCCGTTCGACCCGAAGCCCCGAGCCGACCGCGACCCGTCATGCGCGCGGTCACCGGCGCGGCCCCGTCGGCGCTCTCCTCCGCGGGCTCGCGATCGTCCTCGCCGTCGTGCTCGTGAGCGGCGCGTCCGTCGCCGCCTACGCGATCTGGGACATCAGCTCGGGCATCAGCGGCAACTCGGTCGACATCTCTCGGCCGGGTGACGACGCGCCCGATCGGCCCTCGGGCATCGGTGAGTTCGAGGGCGGCTTCGACATGCTCGTCATCGGGGCGGACAACGACGCGAACCAGAACGCAGCGGTCTACGGCGATCGCGACATCGCACTCAACGACGTCAACCTGCTCGTCCACGTCGCGGACGACCACCAGAGCGCCGTTGTCGTGAGCTTCCCGCGCGACCTCGTGATCCCGATCCCCGAGTGCACCGACGTCGAGACGGGGGAGGTGCGATCGGCCGAGTATGCGGGGATGATCAACAGCGCGTTCCCGAAGGGCGGGCTCGCGTGCGCTGTGGCGACCGTCGCCGACCTCACCGGCATCGACATCGAGTTCGCCGCCCAGTTCACGTTCGGCTCCGTGGTGCAGATGACGAACGCGATCGGCGGCGTCGAGGTGTGCCTGCAGGAGCCGATCTTCGACCGCTACTCCGGGCTCGATCTCCCCGCGGGCGTCAGCACCGTACAGGGGCAGCAGGCCCTGCAGTTCCTTCGCACGCGCAAGGCCGTCGGCGACGGCAGCGACCTCTCCCGGATCGCGCTGCAGCAGATGTACATGTCGTCGCTCGTGAAGAAGCTCAAGAGCGACGGCACCCTCGGCGACGTGACGAAGCTGTACGGGATCGCGAAGGTCGCGGCGTCGAGCGTCTCGCTGTCGTCGAACCTGGCGAACATCAACACGATGATCTCCATGGCGCTCACGGTGCGGAACCTCGACCTCGAGAACATCCAGCTCGTGCAGTACCCGGTCGGTGCGGCTGCGTCCGACCCGAACCGCGTAGTGCCGCAGACGGAGACCGCCGAGCAGCTGATGGCCGCGATCGCGGCCGACCAGCCGTTCTCGTCCGACCCGGACGCCCGTCGTGTCGGCGTCGAGGACACCGGTGCGGAGACGCCGGACGCCGGCGGTGAGGGCGAGGGATCTGAGACCCCGGTCACGCCGCCGTCCGCTGGAACCGCGACGACCCCACCGCCGACGACCGGCGTCATCGAGGGCCTCGTCGGCCAGTCCGCCGCGCAAGAGGGCTGCGTCGTCGGCAACTGACGCACCGGCCGGGTGTCGACGGGCTGGTTGGGTGCGCACCGCGCGTCCGTTATGCTGGAGTCCGTGCGTCGGCCCGGTCGGCGCACATGGAGACGTCGCATAGTCCGGCCGAGTGCACCACCCTGCTAAGGTGGAGTCCCCTGATGGGGACCGAGGGTTCAAATCCCTCCGTCTCCGCTCTGTTTATGAGAGTCAACGGCTCTCTGCCGTGGTTCGATTGTTCGGGGTCGACGGCTCTCTGCCGTGCATCGTCTTGTGGATGTCGAGGCCCCTGGTCCGGGGTGGCCGGCGCGGCTAGGGTCGATCGCATGACTCTGCGACGACGCATCCTGTTCATCGGCGGATCCGGCGTGATCAGCACCGCGTGCGTCCGCGCGGCGGTGGCGGCTAGGCATGACGTGTCCGTCCTGAATCGCGGACGGAGCACCCGCGCTCTTCCCGACGGCGTGCGCGAACTCCGGGCCGATGTCCGAGACGCGGACGCGGTCGTCGCAGCCGTCGGAGAACGTCCGTTCGATGTCGTGGCCGACTTCCTCTCCTTCGTGCCCGAGCACCTCGAGACGGTCCTCTCGACGGTCGGTGAGCGCGCCGGTCAGTACATCTTCATCAGCTCGGCCTCGGCGTACGAGAAGCCGCCGCGCCGCCTGCCGATCACCGAGTCGACTCCGCTCCGGAACCCGTTCTGGCAGTACTCGCGGGACAAGATCGCGTGCGAGGACCTGCTGATCTCGGCCCACCGCGAGCGCGGGCTGCCCGTGACCATCGTGCGCCCGTCGCATACCTACGACGACACGCTGCTGCCCACGCTCGGCGGCTGGACCGATATCGCGCGGATGCGCGCGGGCCGGCCCGTCATCGTGCACGGAGACGGCAGCAGCCTGTGGACGCTCACCCACAGCGACGATTTCGCGGTCGGCTTCACGGGGCTGCTCGGCAATCCCGCGGCGATCGGCGAGGCGTTCACGATCACCGGCTCGCATGCGCCCACGTGGGACCAGATCTACCGCTGGCTCGCCGACGCGGCGGGGGTGGACGCCCCCGCCCTGGTCCACGTCGCGAGCGACACGATCGCGGCGGCAGCGCCAGACCTCGGCCCCGGTCTGTTGGGCGACAAGGCCCACTCGGTCGTGTTCGACGCGACGAGGGTGCGCGAGTTGTCGCCGGAGTTCCGCACGACGATCACCTTCGACGAGGGCGCCCGTCGGATTCTGGCCCACTACGAGGCACACCCTGAGCTCCAGCAGGTCGACCCCGAACTCGACGAGCTCTTCGACCGCCTGGCTGCCCACGCCGCCTCGGTGTAGGGGCGACGGAGCGGCACCACGTCCACGAGTCGAGAATCGAATCGCCCAATGGCAGGATGTGCGCATGCCTGAGTCCCCCGAGGTCGACGCACTCGCAGAATTCCTCCGCTCGCACGCGGTAGGACGACGCATCGGCTCCCTCGATCTCGACGAGTTCCGCGCCCTCAAGACGCGCGACCGGCCGCTTCGCGAGTTGGAAGGGCGCACGGTCACGGGAGTGAGGCGCTTCGGGAAGCACCTCAGCCTCGACACCGATGGGCCGCGCCTCCTGCTCAGCTTCGGTCGCGCCGGGTGGGCGCGTTGGACCGATGGATCGGAGCCGGGCGCCGACGCCGCGCCGGTGATCGCCCGTATCGTCTTCGAGGGCGGCGCGGAACTCGCTGTGACCGATGCCGGCGAGTGGTTGTCGCTCGGGATCTCCGTCGTCGACGACCCGTCGGAGGTCTCGTCGGTGGCGAAGCTCGGATCTGACCCGCTCTCCGACGCCTTCACGCCGGACGTGCTCGCCCGCATCGTCGGCGGTCGCCGCAAGCAGCTCAAGGCGCTCCTGCAGGAGCAGGAGACGCTCTCGGGCATCGGAAACGCCTACTCCGACGAGATCCTCCACGCGGCGCGGCTCTCGCCGGTCGTGCACGCCTCGACTCTCGACGACGCCGAGCGGGAACGCCTGTACGTCGCGATCCGCGAGGTCCTCGGCACCGCGTTCGCCGCTCGGCGCGACGTGCCGCCGTCGGAGCTGAAGGCCGCGAAGGTCGCCGCGATGGCCGTGCACGGCCGCACCGGCGAACGGTGCCCCGTGTGCGGAGGCACCGTCCACGACGTCCCGGGCTCCAAGGGAGGCGCCCAGTACTGCCCCGGCTGCCAGACCGGGGGGGTCCCACTCCCCGAGTGACCGCCGGCGCCTAGAGCGCCGGGGCGCGGGTGGAGGGCTCGTCGAACTGAGCGACGGCATCGAAGTGGTGTCCACCCATACAGGCTCGAAGGAACAAATGTTGAAAGAGCCCGCGACAAATCAAGAGGCCGATATAGTTCTCCAATCATTGATAAATCAGTGATTGCGACAAATCAGACACTATCGCGTACGAAATCGGGTTCCAGCGATGCATAAATATTCGTACCCCACCGTAGCGTTCGACTCAGAACTCATCGCGCGAGCTTTCGATCTTGAGCGTCTCCGCGGAAACTACGGAGTCAATGCCTCTACGCCCGCCGTCTACTTCGTGGCGTTGCACAACTTGTTTCAAGTCCTGATGAGTGTCGTGTCTGCTCGAATCGAGGGCAACCGCACTACCGTTTACGACGCTGTTCGAGCGATGACGAGGCCACACAAGTCGGAGAGCGAACAAGAGATCAACAATATCGTCGAGGCGATGTCCTATATCGACAATTTGCCGGACGGCGAAGCGCTCACCCATAGGACAGTCCGAGAACTCCATCGCTTGTCGGTCGCTGGTCTCACACGTGAGGGTGACCCGACGCCCGGCCAGTACCGGAGAGTTGATGTCTCCATCTCGAAGTCCGCACACCAGCCCCCGTCACATGTCTACCTGCATGCCGAGATGTCGGAATGGCTCGACTTCGCCAACCGGCACATGGAGACGTCGCAACAGATGATTCACGTTGCAATCGCGCATCACCGCTTCCTCTGGGTGCACCCGTTTCGCAATGGAAACGGGCGTGTCTCCCGACTCCTTTCCTACGCCATGCTTCGCCGGCACGGTTTCGTGAGCCCTGTGGGACTGCGAACAGTCAATCCGACGGCGGTTTTCGGGAATGATCGGGACGGCTATTACAACGCGTTGTCGGCGGCCGACAGTCTGACGAACGACGGAACGGTCACGTGGTGCACATTCTTCGTGAGGGGAATTCATGAGGACTTGGAGCGACTGTCCGAGCTTCAGGACTTCATGTTCGTCCGCACGCGGCTGATTCTGCCAGCGATCCACCAAGCGGCACGGTCGGGATTTATATCGGTTCAGGAGCGGCGTGCTCTAGAAATCGTGCTCGAGAAGACGTTCGTTCGGGCCGGTGACCTGGAAGAGGCCTTTCCGGGCACTCCATCTCAACGGTCACACGCCATCCGCAGCATGCTTGACCGAGAACTCCTCGTTGCGATTCGACCCAACGCTCGCCAATACCGGCTCAACCTACTCAACGACGTCCTCGGGCAGGTGTTAGTTCGTCAACTCGACGAGCTCGGGTTCCTTCCGCGCATCCTTCGCGACGATGCGCCGTGATAGTCCTGGCGATCTCGCTCGGCCCTGCGCCCGCTCCCCGAGTGACCGCCGGCGCCTACAGCGCGGGCTTCGACGGGGTGAAGATCCACCCGTCGAAGAGGGTCGAGAGGTCCTGGCCCGACACCTGCTGCGCGTACTCGATGAACTGCTCCGTCGTCGCGGCTCCGCCCGCGTTGTCGGCCGCCCAGCCCTGGATGATCGCGAAGAACGCGTCGTCCCCGACCTCCGTGCGCAGCGCGTGCAGCGCCATGGCTCCGCGGTAGTACACGGGGGCGTCGAAGATCCCGGCCGCGCCCGGGTCGGCGACGACCGTCGCCCAGAACTCGTCGTCGGCGTTCGCGTAGAAGTCGTCGAAGGTCTCCTGCGGCGTGGGTCCGCCCTGGCTCTCCGACCACAGCCACTCGGCGTAGGTCGCGAAGCCCTCGTTGAGCCAGATGTCGGACCAGCGGGCCATCGCGACGCTGTCGCCGTACCACTGGTGGGCGAGCTCGTGCACGACGACGGACGCGTCGGCGTCCGCCGGGAACGCCCACGCCGGGTAGATGGGGCGGGTCTGGTTCTCGAGCGCGTAGGGCAGGTCCTCGTCCGGGCCGATGTAGCCGATCGCGATGCCACCGGCCTCCGCGAACGGGTACGGGCCGAAGGACTGCTCGAGGAAGTCGATGACCTCGGGTTCCGATTCGAAGATCGTGGTCGCGACCTCGCCGACGGTCG
Organism: uncultured Labedella sp.; assembly: GCA_934636065.1. Classification (GTDB taxonomy): domain Bacteria; phylum Actinomycetota; class Actinomycetes; order Actinomycetales; family Microbacteriaceae; genus Labedella. Next base: position 1,091 of record CAKTZW010000048.1, on the reverse strand, counting down.
CGCCCCCGCCGTCCGCCTCCCTGTCGAAGAGGGTCGCGTCGATGGCGTTGTAGTAGGCGATGCCGTCGACGTCCTGCTCGGAGATGAGGTACTCGCCGACGGTCGCCGTGGCGAGGTAGGTCGCCATCGGCGCATCCATCTCCCAGTCCCACGTCGTCGTCGCGCCGTTGTCCGTCTGCCCGGCGAGGCGGCCGTTGCCGACGACCTCGAGTCCGCTCGGCACGGTCATCCGGGTGCTGAAGGTGGCCTTGTCCGAGGGATGGTCGTTCGACGGGAACCACGTCGCGGCCACGCGCGGCTGCCCGACGATCACGGCGCCCGTCTCGGTGTGGAACACCCCGGCCGGGCCGAACGCGTCGTCGATCGTGATCGGCACTCCGGAGTAGGCCACGGTCGTGGTGATCGTCGCGCCTGCTGGGATTCCTTGCGCGGGCACCACCGTCACCTCGGTGCGCGGGGGAGTCGCGTTCGCGTCGTCGCTGCCCTCGGCCTGGGGCTGACCGGTCTCGGCGCTGATCTGCGTGGTCGCGAGGCTCCAGTCGGCGGAGGCGCCATTCACGGTCACGGCGCCGATGACGATCGCGTCGGTGCCGTCGACGTCGCGCGTGTCGAAGTCGAGGTTGAACGCCGACAGGTTCTGGGTGGCGACGGCGGTGATCGTGACCGAGCCGGCGAGCTCGTCGCTCGCGGGGTTGTAGGAGAGGTCGATGGCGTAGTGCTGGACGTCGTACCCGCCGTTGCCGTCGAGCGGGAAGTAGTCGTCGCCGATCCACGCAGCGCCCGGCTGGAAGTCCACCGGGCCGCCCGTCGGCGACGTCGTGGGGGCGCTCGTGGGGGCCGTGACCGGGCACTCGTCCGTCGCGGCGGAGGCGGCGGGTGGTGCGGCGGCGGACGACACGAGGAGCGCGGCGATGAGGAGGGGCGCCGCCGCGAGGAGGGCCGACCGGCGTCGCCGGCGCCCCATCAGCACGAGGGCCGCGCCGATTCCGATCGCGACGAGGGCCACGGCCGCGAGGAGCGGTCCCCCGTCGGTTCCGCTCACAGCCAGGCCGCAGTTCTCCACGCGTTCCCCGAATCAGTAGGTGTGTGGC
>CAKTZW010000047.1 GCA_934636065.1 uncultured Labedella sp. | reverse complement strand
GGTGCTGACGGGTGTCGACGGGGTCAGGGCCGCCGTCGTCTACAAGGGTGCGGCGAAGTTCGCGTCGTTCGTCCTCGCGCCGCCGAGCGCCGCGTCCGATCCGGTGGTCGTCCGCACGCGCTGAGCGTCGCGCTCGGATCAGAGGAAGCGGAAGCGCTCCGGTCCGAGGTCCCACGGATCCTTCCCGAGGAACTCGGCCGTCGCGCGGAACACGCAGCTCTCGATCATCATGCGCTGGTGCAGCTCGTCGTTGCGGTGGAGGTGGCTGAGCCGCTGGATCGGGATCCGGAAGATCGTGATGCGCCGTGCCGTCGCGTCGGTCTGCCAGCGGTCGACGCCGTCGTTCGAGTCGAGCGACGGCGGCATCGCCTGCACCTCGTAGCGCACGCCGGCGAGCTCCTCCGGCCAGGAGCCGCGCAGGAAGTCGGCGGTCGTCGCGACGGTCTGCTCGAAGAGGTCGATGCGCGAGCGGAGGACGGGAAGCGGTGGGCGCACCACCGAGCTCCGACCCGCTCGGCCGTGGCGATCACGTCGCACCGCCTGGCGCCCGGGCTCACCGAGAGAGGACCTGCGTGACGTGCGCCTCACCATGCCGTCATCCTACGCGCGGGAGCACGGCGGGAGGGCACGGCGCGGTGCGCCGGGGGTGTCGGTCGTCCCTCGTAGACTGACGGGCGATGGACGACAGAACCTGCTCGAAGGTCGGGTGCACGCGGGAGGCCGTGTCCACCCTCAGCTACGACTACGGCGATCAGATGGCGGTGCTCGGCCCGCTCGGCCTCACGCGCGACCCGCACACCTACGATCTCTGCTCGATCCACTCGGAGCGGCTGTCGGTCCCGAACGGCTGGCAGGTGATCCGCCACGTCGTGCTCGGCGAAGTAGGGTGAAGTCCATGGCTTCGGATACTGAGAACGGCACCCCCACGATCGACGCGCGCCTCGCCGCCGTCGTCGGAGCGTACGACGTCCGCGGAGTGGTCGGCGACGATCTCACCGAGGAGGTCGTCGAGGCGCTCGCCGCCGCTTTCGTCGACGAGGTCGGCGCCGCCGGCTCCTCCGTGGTCGTCGGACACGACATGCGCGACTCGTCGCCGGCGTTCGCAGCGGCCTTCGCCCGCGGTGCCACGACCCGCGGTGCCGACGTCGTCGCCATCGGCCTCTGCTCGACGGACGAGAGCTACTTCGCCTCCGGGAGCCTGCAGCTGCCCGCCGCCATGTTCACCGCGAGCCACAATCCCGCGACCTACAACGGCATCAAGTTCTCCCGGGCGGGAGCCGAGGCCATGTCGCGCGCGACGGGGCTCGGGGCGATCAGCGCTCGTGCCTCCGCGTATCTGGACTCGGGCATCCCGGACGCCGGTGCTCGCGGCTCCGTGTCGGAGCGCGACGTGCTCGCCGATTACGCCGGCTACCTCCGCTCACTCGTGCCTCTCGACGGCATCCGCCCGCTCACGATCGTGGTCGACGCGGGCAACGGCATGGGCGGCCTCACGGTCCCCGCCGTGCTGGAGACGGCGGCCGGGCTGCCGGCGCTCCCGCTCACGATCATCCCGCTCTACTTCGAGCTCGACGGGACGTTCCCCAACCACGAGGCCAACCCGCTCGAGCCGAAGAACCTCGTCGACCTGCAGAAGGCCGTCGTCGAGCACGGCGCCGACCTCGGCCTCGCGTTCGACGGCGACGCCGACCGGTGCTTCGTCGTCGACGAGCGCGGCCAGGCCGTGACGCCCTCGGCCATCGCGGCGATTGTGGCGCTGCGCGAGATCGCGCGCGCCCGACGCGAGGCTCCCGACGAGGAGATCCACGTCATCCACAACCTCATCACCTCGCGCATCGTGCCCGAGACGATCGAGGCCGCCGGAGCGACGCCCGTTCGGACGAAGGTCGGGCACTCGCTCATCAAGGACGAGATGCGGCGGACGGGAGCGGTCTTCGGCGGGGAGCACTCCGCCCACTACTACTTCCGCGATTTCTGGAGCGCCGACAACGGCATGCTCGCCGCGATGCACGTCCTCGCCGAGTTCGGCGCACAGTCGGAGCCGCTGTCCGCCTTCGCCGCCGAGTTCTCGCCGTACGCGGCGTCGGGAGAGATTAACTCCACCGTGACGGACGTGCCCGGCGCGTTCGCGCGCGTCGTCGACGCCTTCTCCGGACGCGCCGACTTCGACGAGCTCGACGGTCTGACCGTCTCGGGCAACGCGACGCCCGACGACGACTTCTGGTGGTTCAGCGTGCGCCCGTCGAACACGGAGCCGCTGCTCCGGCTCAACGTGGAGGCCGCGACGTCCGAGCGGATGGCGGCCATCCGCGACGAGGTGCTCGGACTCATCAGGTCCTGACCGAGGGTCGGCGTCGGCCCGGCCGGCCGCCGTCGAGAACGGCGCCCGGCGGGCCGTCACACGGCGGGAGCCCGGCGGGACGGATGCGAGAATAGGCGTATGACGATCACCTCTCCCGCTCAGATGGACTCCGCGTCTCCGTCGCCCGCGCCCTTCGCCGTCGCCGACCTGTCGCTCGCCGAAGCGGGTCGTCATCAGATCCGCCTCGCCGAGAACGAGATGCCGGGACTCATGGCCTTGCGTGAGGAGTTCGGTCCGTCGCAGCCGCTCGCCGGCGCCCGCATCGCGGGCTCTCTCCACATGACGGTGCAGACGGCCGTGCTCATCGAGACCCTGGTGGCGCTCGGCGCGCGGGTCCGGTGGGCGAGCTGCAACATCTTCTCGACCCAGGACGAGGCGGCTGCGGCGATCGCCGTCGGTCCGACCGGCACTGCAGAGCAGCCGGCGGGCGTCCCCGTCTTCGCCTGGAAGGGCGAGACGCTCACCGAGTACTGGTGGGCGACGAGCCGGATCTTCGACTGGTCCGCGGAAGCAGCGGAGGCGGGCGCCGACTGGACCGGCCCGAACCTCATCCTCGACGACGGCGGCGATGCCACCCTCCTCGTGCACAAGGGCGTCGAGTTCGAGGCCGCCGGGGCGGTGCCCGGGGCGAGCGCGGGCGACAGCGAGGAGTACCGGGTCATCCTCGACGTCCTGCGTCGCTCGCTCGCGGACAGCGGCGACCGCTGGACCCGCATCTCGCGCGACCTCCTGGGCGTGACGGAGGAGACCACGACCGGCGTCCACCGGCTCTACGAGCTCCACCGTGACGGCGACCTGCTCTTCCCGGCCATCAACGTCAACGACTCCGTCACGAAGTCGAAGTTCGACAACAAGTACGGCATCAGGCACTCGCTGCCCGACGGCCTCAACCGCGCGACCGACGTGCTCATGGGCGGCAAGGTCGCGCTCGTGGCCGGCTACGGCGACGTGGGCAAGGGCGCCGCCGAGGCGCTGCGCGGGCAGGGCGCGCGCGTCATCGTGACCGAGGTCGACCCCATCTGCGCCCTCCAGGCGGCGATGGACGGCTACCAGGTCGCGCGGCTCGAGTCCGTCGTCGGCGAGGTCGACATCTTCGTCACAGGCACGGGCAACAAGTCGGTCATCACGACGGAGCACATGCTGGCCATGAAGCACCTTGCGATCGTCGCGAACGTCGGCCACTTCGACAACGAGATCGACATGGACGGTCTCGCGCACGTCGAGGGGGCCGAGCGGATCGAGATCAAGCCGCAGGTCCACGAGTGGCGGCTGCCCACCGGCCGGTCGATCCTCGTCCTCTCGGAGGGACGGCTCATGAACCTCGGCAACGCGACGGGACACCCGTCGTTCGTCATGAGCAACTCGTTCACGAACCAGGTGCTGGCGCAGATCGAGCTCTACACGCGGCGCGAGGAGTACCCGATCGGCGTGTACGTCCTGCCGAAGCACCTCGACGAGAAGGTCGCGCGGCTGCACCTCGACGCTCTGGGCGTCGAGCTCACGCAGCTTCGCCCCGAGCAGGCCGCCTACATCGGCGTGCCCGTCGACGGTCCGTTCAAGGTGGACCACTACCGCTACTGACGGGGTGCCTCAGCGCTCGGGGAAGCGGTGCGGGTTGCCCTCGAGCGTGGGGCGCAGCCGATCGAGCCGTTCGCGCTCGAGCGTCAACCGGCGGAACTCGCGGTCGCGACGGATGGCCGCGACGCCGAACAGGAACGTCTCCGGTGCGACGTGGGGCACGGGGGAGACGAAGGCCGCGGCTTCCGCCGCGAGCTCACGCCCGAGCCTGTCGCGGGCGCCGGGCGAGAGCCGTCCCACCTGCGCGAGGTACTGGGAGACGCGTCGAGCGAGCCGATCGGGCAGGCGCGCGACGTCCGCCGTCGCTGCCCAGCCCTGGAGCTCGAACGGCACGCCGTACACGGGCTCGACCACGCGGGGCACCCGCTCGTGCTGGGAGTACGTCCCAGCGAGCAGATCGCCGAGCCGCTTCGACCGGTCGCTCAGCAGCCCGACGAGGGCCGCCACTCCGCCGGCCGTCATGTAGATCTCGAAGAAGCCGACGAGGGCCCGGATGAACGCATGCCGGAAACCGATGGCCCCGCCGTCGTCGCGGACCACCCGGCCTCCGATCGCGAGCTTCCCGAGCGAGCGGCCCTTCGAGGCGAGTTCCACGGCCGTCGGGACGGCGATGAACGCGATCACGACGATGACGATCGATCCGGCCTGCAGCGCTGCCTCATCCATCGAGAAGGCGTCGGCCGCGACGAAGAGCAGGTACAGGAGACCGAGTCCGAGCAGGACGTGGGCGATGAGATCGATGATCGCGCCGGCGGCACGGAGGACGAAGCTCGCCGCGCGGACATCGAGGGCGACGGCTTCGCCCGTGATGAGCTCCTGGGGGCCGACGGTCGTGTGCGCGCTCGACGTCATGGATATCATCGTATCCGGATGGATCTCGACGCCTACGCAGCCGCTCATCGTGCGGAATGGGACCGCCTGGACGAGCTCGCTCGCCGGGGGTCGCTGTCGGGCGCGGACGCGGACGAGCTGATCACGCGCTACCAGTCCGGCGCCACCCAGCTCTCGGCGATCAAGACCACGGCGGGGTCGACGGTGATCGGGGATCGGCTGAGCGTCTCGCTCTCCCGCGCGCGGCTGCGCTTCACGTCGGCCGGCCGCAACATCGTCTCGCAGATCCCCCGCTTCTTCGTCGCGCAGTTGCCCGCGGCCCTCTACCGGCTGCGGTGGGTGACGCTCGCCGTCTTCGTGGCGTTCACGATCGTCGCGTCGCTCTACGCCACGTGGATCGCGACGAACCCGCAGGCGCTCGCGGCGCTCGGCGACGAGGAGTCGCTCCGGCAGACCGCCGAGCAGGGATTCGTGGCCTACTACTCCGAGAACCCGGCGACGTCGTTCGCGGGCCGGGTGTGGACGAACAACGCTTGGATCGCGGCGCAGTGCATCGCGTTCGGCATCACCGGCGTCTGGGTGCCGTACGTCATCGCCGGCAACGCCCAGGGCGTCGGACTGACGGCGGGCATCATGTTCGCGTTCGACGAGGGGGACACGTTCTTCCTCTACATCCTCCCGCACGGCCTCCTGGAGCTCACGAGCGTCTTCGTCGCCGGAGCCGCGGGCCTCCGCATCTTCTGGGCGTGGGTGGCTCCCGGACGATTGCCGCGCGGCCAGTCGCTCGCCCGCGAGGCCCGAGCGCTCTTCACCGTCGTCATCGGGCTCATCATCGCTCTCTTCGTCTCGGGTGTCATCGAGGGGTTCGTGACACCGGCGCCGTGGCACCCGGCCGTGAAGATCGCGATCGGCGCCCTCGCGCTCGGCGCGTTCCTCGCCTACATGGTCGTGCTCGGTCGTCGCGCCACGCGGGCGGGGGAGACGGGGGATCTCGACGAGTTCGAGCGAGGAGCCACGAGCCTGGTCGCGGGCTGAAGCCCGCGGCGACTCAGGCGTCGTCGCGCACGGCGTCCGCGTCCGCCGGCGCCGCTGCGCGCGATCCGAAGCGGAGCGCCAGTCCCGCCACGAGGGCTCCGACGAGCGGGAACAGGACGAACGCCCAGACCTGCGCGAGCCGGTCCGGTCCCGCGAAGAGCGCCGTCGCGAGGGCTCGTGCCGGATTGACGGGCGCGTTCGACACCGGCAGTGCGAGGAGTGACAGCCCCGCGAGGGCGGCTCCGATCGCTGCGGCGCCGCCGGCCACGCCCTCACCACGCGCGCGTCCGTCGCGCGGGCCGACGACGGCGTAGACGCCGACGAGGACGGCCGCGCACAGCACCTCGAGCAGGGCGACGGACAGGAGTCCGTAGCCGCCGGGTGAGCCCTCGAGCCCGTAGCCGCCCGACGCGAACCCCACCCGTTGCGCGTCCGCGAGGGCGGCTCCGGGTCCGCCGGCGACGACGGCCAGCACGATCCCGGCCCCGAGCACCGTCCCGACGAGCTGGGCCACGACGTAGGAGGAGACGTCACGCCACGGGAAGCGCCCCGCGAGCGCCAGACCGATCGTCACGGCGGGATTCACGTGTCCGCCCGAGATCCTCCCGATCGTCGCGACGACCGCGAGTAGGGCGAGACCGCTCGCGGCCGCGACCCCGAGCGGTCCGACCGCCGTCGCTCCCATCACGGCGGTGCCGACGACGACGGCGGTCAGGACGAAGGAGCCGAAGACCTCGGCTCCGACGACGGTGGAGTAGCGGGGTTCGGGGGACGAGCCGGTCATGCTCCGACAGTAGCGACGCGGGCACGGAGACCCGCGCGGCACGCGCCGTGGCCGGCGAGCGTTCCAGCCGTCAGAGTCGACCCGCCGCCTTGAGCGCGAGGTAGTGGTCGGCGAGGGCCGGGGGGAGATCCGCCGGAGAGCCCGTCACGACGTCGGCCCCGGAACGGCGGACGGCCGCGGCGACACGGGCGGCGTCGAGGATCGCGCGCTCCGCCGCGGCGGCCCGGTACACCGACTCGCGGTCGCCGCGGTCGGCGCGGGCCTCGAGGACGGCCGGGTCCGTCACCGACACGACGGCCACCGTGTGGTGCCGGGTGAGCTGCGGCAGGACCGACAGCAGGCCGCTCGACGCACCAGGGGTCTCGATCGAGGTGAGGAGCACGACGAAGGCGTGATGGCTCGTGATCTGGCGGATCTGGCCGGGCACGGCGTCCCAGTCCATCTCGATGAGCTCGGGATCGACGTCGGCCATCGCGTCCACGAGCCTGGCCAGCAGGTCGGCGCCCGTCGCCCCCGTGACGCGCGCGCGGACCCGGCGGTCGAGAGCGACGAAGTCGACGCGGTCGTCCGCGCGGGTCGCGAGAGCGGAGAGGAGCAGGGTCGCCTCGAAGGCGGTGTCGAGACGGACCTCGTCCGCGATGCGCGCCGCCGAGGTGCGGGCCGTGTCGACGACCACCACCACCCGTCGATCGCGTTCCGGTCGCCACGTCCGCACGACGAGCTCCGACCGGCGCGCCGTCGCGCGCCAGTCGATCGATCGGACGTCGTCGCCCCTGACGTACTCGCGCAGCGAGTCGAACTCGGTCCCCTGCCCCCGCACCATGACGCTCGTCGCTCCGTCGAGCTCGCGGAGCCGCGCGAGCCGACTCGGCAGGTGCTTGCGGGCGTTGAAGGGGGGAAGGACCCGCAGCACCCCGCGCGACGCGATCGTCGCCTGTCGCCCGCCGAGCCGCAGCGGGCCGATCGAGCGCACGGTCACGTGGTCGGAGCGCCGCTCGCCCCGGCGGAAGGGCCGAAGGGTCTCGACGATCCGGCGCCGCTCTCCCGCCGGGATCACGACGCGGCTGCGGGCGACCGGCGCCCCCGCGGTCGGCTGCCAGCCGTCGCGCACGACGGCGCGGACCGTACGGCGACCGCGATTGGTCACGAGCAGCTCGCTCGTCGCGGCCTCGCCGAGTCGGACCCGGTCGGGAAGCGTGCGCGCGATGGCGAGCGCTCGCGGCGATCCGGCGAGCACGAGGTCGAGCACGAGCAGGACGAGCGAGAGGACGATCCACCCGGCGAGGACCAGGAACGAGCGCGCCGGATCGGCCCCCACCGCGACGACGGGGATGACCCCGGCGCACAGGAGCGCGACGAACCAGCCGGTGACGACCATCTAGATCGGGACCTGGACCTGCTGGAGGATCGAGCGGAGAATTGCGTCGGTCGCGACGCCCTCGAGCTCCGCCTCGGGGCGCAGCTGCAGGCGATGCCGCCACACCGGGATGACCATGGCCTGGACGTGATCCGGCGTGATCGAGGGCGAGCCGCTCAACCAGGCCCACGCCTTCGCCGACGCGAGCAGAGCCGTCGTGGCGCGAGGGCTGACCCCCATGCGGACGGACGGGCTGCGCCTGGTCGCGCGAGCGAGGTCCACGATGTAGGCGAGGACGTCGGTGCCGACGGCGGTCCGCGCCGCCGCGGCCTGCGCCGCCCGCAGCTGGTCGCTCGAGAGCACGGGCGTGACGCCGGCGCCGCCCAGGTCGCGCGGGTTGAACCCGCCGGCGTGGCGCCGCAGCACCTCGACCTCGACCTCGCGCTCCGGCAGGTCGAGCACGAGCTTGAGCAGGAACCGGTCGAGCTGTGCCTCCGGGAGCGTGTACGTCCCCTCGTACTCGATGGGGTTCTGGGTCGCCGCGACCAGGAAGGGGTCAGGCAACGGCCGCGTGACGCCGTCGACCGAGACCTGCCGCTCCTCCATCGCCTCCAGGAGGGACGACTGCGTCTTCGGGGGAGTCCTGTTGATCTCATCGGCGAGCAGGATGTTTGTGAACACGGGACCCTCACGGAACTCGAACTCGCCGCGCTTGCCGTCGTACACCAGGGAGCCGGTCACGTCGCCGGGCATGAGGTCCGGCGTGAACTGGACGCGCTTGGTGTCGAGCTGCAGGGCGTGGCTGAGGGTGCGGACGAGGAGCGTCTTGGCGACGCCCGGCACGCCCTCGAGAAGCACGTGACCGCGTGCGAGCAGGGCGATGATGAGCCCCGGCGGAACGAACCACCACCAGGCCTTCAGCTGCAGGGCGAAGCCGTTCTGCGCGTAGAAGAGCATGGTGCCGAGCGTCGACGAGTTGGATGCGCCGAGGCCGAGGAAGGCCAGGCCGGCCTCGCTCAGGATGGCGAAGATGACCGCGAAGACGAACTGGGAGGCGATCACGGGGAGCAGGTTGGGCAGGATCTCCACGGCGATGACGCGCCAGGAGCGCTCGCCGGCCACGCGGGACGCGGCGACGTAGTCGCGGTTGCGCAGCGACAGCGTCTGGGCGCGGAGGACGCGGGCGGACGCGGCCCAGCCGGTGATCGCGAGCACGACCGCGATCGTCCACAGTCCGCGCTGCTCCTGGGGCACGAAGCCGGAGATGACG
>CAKTZW010000046.1 GCA_934636065.1 uncultured Labedella sp. | reverse complement strand
TACATCGCATGCTGCCGCGCACTCGCCGCGTACGACGGCCGGGACGCGCCGGCGGAGCTGCTCGTTCCGGGCGTCGCCGTCGGGGGCGCAGCCGATCGAGCGACGCCGCCCGCCGGCATGCGCGCACTCGCCGACGGCAGTCGCCTCGTCCGTTACGACGAGCTCCCGGGCGCACATCTGGCGATCGTCGAGAACGCGGCGCCGGCGGCGTCGATCGTCGACCGATTCCTCGACGGGATCCTCGGTCAGAGCCAGGAGGAACGATGACCATGTCGATCCCGGAGGGCCACGCGGACGACCTCTTCCGGCCCGTCGCGGAGCTCTTCCGGCGCTATCTCGACGCGGAACCCGCCTACAGCGCCCAGTTGGCCATCCGGCATCGCGGTCGCCTCGTCGTCGACCTCGCAGGAGGCCCCGCGCTCACTCGAGACTCCGTGACGGGGGTCTACTCGGTGAGCAAGGGCGCAGCCGCGCTCGTCATCGCCGCGCTCGTGGACAGGGGCCTGCTCGACCTCGACGGCCGCGTCGCGGAGTACTGGCCGGAGTTCGGAGCGTTCGGCAAGGGTGACATCACCGTCGGCGATCTTCTCGCGCATCGCGCCGGACTCGCGGCGGTGACGGGCGGCGACTTCGCGCTCGACGAGCTCCTCGAGCACTCGGACCGAGGCGCCGCGCGACTCGCTGCGCAGCGCCCGCTGTGGACGCCGGGTTCCGCCTTCGGCTACCACGCGCTGACGATCGGCCTCCTCATGGAGGAGCTCGTGCGGCGCGTGACCGGCTCGACGCTTCAGGAGGAATTCGAGCGCCGGATCCGAGGACCGCGTGATGCGCAATTCCACCTCGGTCTCCCCGCCTCCCTCGATCATCTCTACGTTCCGCTCGCACCACCCGTCCTCTCGGCCGAGCAGGAGCGCGAGGTCGCCGCGCGACCGCCCGCGGACGCCCTCGCCGAGACGGTCTTCTCGAACGTCGACGCTCCGGACGATTACTCGGACGTCGGGATGAGCCCGAACAACCCGCGCGTGCGTCGCGCCGGGCCGAGTGCCATCGGCGGGGTGGGGTCCGCGCGAGGGCTGGCCCGCCTCTATGCCGACGCCGTGCCGGACGCCGAGAGCCCGATCGCCTCGGCCGAGGTCTTCGAGGCGATGGCGACGCAGCGATCCTGGGGCCACGACCGCGTGCTCGACGTGACGAACTGCTTCGGCGCGGTCTTCCTCCTCCCGCAGCCACGGATGCCCTTCGGCGGGCTCGGTGCTTTCGGTCACGACGGCGCAGCGGGTGCGCTCGCCTTCGCCGATCCCTCCACCGGCATCGCTTTCGGGTACATCCCCTGGCCTCGTCAGCACCCGGGGGGCGCCGACCACCGGTCCATCGCCCTCGCACGCGCAGCACGCGCGTGCGTCGCACTCTCCGACCGATGAACCCTCCCACCGATGAACCCTCCCACCGAATGAACTCTCCGACCGAATGAACTCTCCCACCGAATGAGGACGTCCATGATCGCCGAACCCACCACCCCACTGGACGACGCCGCCTTCATCACCGCGGTCGCCGACGAGGGGATCGCGCCCCGGTTCCACGCCGAGGTCCCACTCCGTCAGCCGCGCGACGAGATCGCGACCGCGGTCCTCACCGCCACGGCTCACGGCGTCTACGAGGCCTTCGTCGACGGCGTCCCCGTCACGACGTCCGTTCTCAATCCGGGCTGGACCTCGTACGAATGGCGCCTGGCGTACCAGAGCCACGACGTCGCCCCGCTCATCGCTGGAGGGTCCGGGGACGTCCGGCTCGAGCTCGTGCTCGGCAACGGCTGGTACCGCGGAAAGCTCGGTTTCGCGCGCGCCGAGGCGGACTACGGGGAGGAGATCGCGGTCGCCGCGGCCCTCGAGGTCACCTTCCGGGACGGCTCCACCCAGCGGGTGACGACGTCGCCGGAGTGGACGGCCGAGGAATCGGACACGACGCGCAATTCGCTCTACAACGGCCAGACGATCGACGCCCGGCTCCGCTCGCAGTCGCGGGCGCTCGACGTGCGCGAGGTCTCCGTGGACCGGCAGGCCCTGATTCCGCAGTCGGCGCCGCCGATCGTCCGGAACGAGGTCATCAGGCCCCGCGAGATCACGACGTCGCCCTCCGGTCGGACCCTCGTCGATTTCGGGCAGAACATCGTCGGATGGGTTCGTTTCGCCGTGCAGGGAGCGGAAGGGACCCGGATCGTCATCCGGCACGCCGAGGTGCTCGAGGACGGCGAACTCGGCATGCGGCCCCTGCGCGGAGCGGAGGCGACCGACGAGTTCGTCCTGTCCGGAGGTCTCGATCGGTTCGAGCCGACGATGACCTTCCACGGATTCCGCTACATCGACGTCGATGGATGGCCGGGCGAGCTGACGGACCAGGACCTCGAAGCCGTCGTGGTGCACTCGGAGATGGAACGGACCGGCCACTTCCGGTGCTCGGAGCCGCTGATCGATCGACTGGTTGAGAACTCGATCTGGGGGCAGAAGGGCAACTTCCTGAGCGTCCCCACCGATTGCCCTCAGCGCGACGAACGCCTCGGCTGGACCGGCGACATCGCCGCGTATGCCGCGTCGGCCTCCTTCCAGTTCGACACGTCGGACTTCCTCGACGGGTGGCTGCGCGACCTCCTCGAGGAGACTCGTCACAGCGAGGACGGCGCCGTCCCGCTCGTCGTGCCCGAGATCCTCAAGTACGCGCACTTCCCGGAGGGGTTCTCCCTCCCGTGGCATCGCGCGACGGCGGTGTGGGGCGACGCCGCCGTCTGGGTTCCGGAGGCGCTCTGGCGGGCCTACGGGGACGTGGACCGCCTGGCCGACCACTACCCCGCCATGGTCCTCCACCTCGAGTCGATCGAACCGGACATCTCGCCGACCGGACTGTGGGACAGGGGGAATCAGCTCGGCGACTGGCTCGACCCCGATGCCCCGCCGGAGGACCCCGGTGCCGCGAAGGCGGACCCGTCCGTCGTCGCGACGGCCTGTCTCTACCGATCGGCGTCGTTCGTGGCGGAGGTCGCCGGGGTGCTCGGGCGGGCCGAGGACGCGGATCGCTGGAGCGCCCTCGCAGAACGGACCCGTGTCGCATTCCTCGAGCACTACGTGTCTGGCGACGGTCGCGTCCGCTCCGACTGCACGACCGTCTATGCCCTCGCGATCACGTTCGGACTGCTGAGCGGCGATCTGCTCGCTCGCGCCGGCGACCGGCTCTCCGAGCTCGTGCGCGAGGCGGGGTACACGGTCACGACCGGTTTCGCCGGAACTCCGTTCGTCACGTGGGCCCTGTCGAGCACCGGCCACCTGGAGGACGCCTACCGTCTCCTGCTCGAGAAGCAGAATCCCTCGTGGCTCTACCCGGTCACCATGGGGGCCACGACCATCTGGGAGCGGTGGGACTCGATGCTTCCCGACGGGTCGATCAACCCGGGCGAGATGACGAGCTTCAATCACTACGCCCTCGGCGCCGTCGTCGACTGGATCTACCAGGTCGTCGGAGGCATCCGCTCCGCCGCCCCCGGGTACGCGCGGGTGCTGATCCAGCCGGAACCCGGGCCGGGGATCACGTGGGCCGAGACGTCGTACCGGTCACCGAATGGAGCCGTCTCCTGCGCCTGGCGGGTCGAGGACGAGCAGATCGTCGTCGACGTCTCTTTGCCCGACGGCGTGCCGGCGGAGATCGCGCTCCCCGACGGGACCCGGACATCCGTCATCGGGGGTGACCACCACCTCGAAGGAGCGGTCCGATGAGGACGACACCCGTCGCCCTCGGACGCGGTGGGCCCGCCGCTAGCCGCTCGTCGAGGACCGAACCACCAGTTCGGGGTCGAAGACGACGTGCTCGCCGGGCGCGCGCGAGCCGTCTCCCTGGTGCAGGAGCAGTTCGACGGCCCGGCGACCGATGGAGGTGCTCGGCTGTCGGACGGATGTGAGCGGCACGACCGCCGCCGCCGCGAAGTCGATGTCGTCGTAGCCCACGAGCGCGATGTCCTCCGGGACGCGGACCGCCCCGCCGAATGCGAAGGCCTGCAGCACGCCGACGGCGAGAAGGTCGTTGGCGGCGAAGATCGCGTCGGGCCGCGTCTCCGCCGGACCTGCGGCGATCGCCGCTCCCACCGATCGTCCTTCGATGACGGTGAGTCCCGCCGTCGAGACGACGTCGAAAGAGGCGCCCGCGACATCGGCGACCGCCGCTTGCGCTCCCGCGAGCCGGTCACGCACCTGGCGCACGCTCATCGGGCCCGCGACCATGAGGATGTTCCTCCTCCCGATCGAGAGCAGGTGCTCGACGGCCAGCCGGCCTCCGGCGACATCGTCGACGGCCACTGAGGAGAATCGCGGGTCCTCGGTCGGGCGGTCGACGAGCACGGCGGGGATGCCGCGAGATCGGAGCCGCTCGAGCCGCTCGACACCATCACCGACGGGCGACACGAGCACGCCGTGCACCCGCTGCTCCTCGAAGAGGTCGAGGTACGACGACTCGCGGGCGACGTCGTCGTCGCTGTTGCCGAGCAGGATGCTGAGTCCGGCGTCGCCGGCCGCCTGCTCGGCGCCGCGCGCGACGGACGTGAAGAACGGGTTGGCGACATCGAGCACGACGAGTCCGATACTGCGGCTGCGCCCCGCCCGCAGCTGGCGCGCGGCGTCGTTCCGCACGAAACCGAGTTCATCGATCGCCCGGTGCACCTTCTCCACGGTGGAGGTCGCGACCTTGGCCGGCCGGTTCAGCACGTTGGAGACGGTTCCCACCGAGACTCCGGCCAACGCCGCGACATCGCGGATGCTCGCTGTCCCCATGCGATCCTCCCGATGTCGGTGTCTCCGCTCCGTAGCGTATCGTGCGCGGCATCCTGTCGGGCTTTGCTATTGAAACGTTTTATTTTCTGTGTAGAGTCCATCTTGTCGTCGGCGACGAGTCGCTGACGCGCGGCCACGACCTTCCCCGACGAAAGGGAACCACCATGACGTCCTTCAGCGATATCGCCGCCGACCTCGCCGAGCAGGCGATCGAACTGCCGTCTTGGGCGTTCGGCAACTCGGGGACCCGTTTCAAGGTGTTCGGCACCCCCGGCACGCCGCGGACGATCCAGGAGAAGATCATCGACGCCGCGACCGTCAACGACGTCACGGCCCTCGCACCGACCGTCGCCCTCCACATCCCGTGGGACCGGGTCGACGACTACGCGGCTCTGCGGGACTTCGCCACCGAGAGGGGCGTCGGCCTCGGGACGGTCAACTCGAACACGTTCCAGGACGACGTCTACAAGTTCGGAAGCCTCACCCACACGGACGACACCATCCGACGGCGCGCCATCGATCACCACCTCGAGTGCATCGACATCATGCACGCGACCGGATCGCGGGACCTCAAGATCTGGCTCGCGGACGGCACCAACTATCCCGGCCAGGGCGATCTGCGCGGCCGACAGGACCGACTCGCCGACTCGCTCCGCGAGATCTACGACCGGTTGGGCGACGAGCAGCGACTCGTCCTCGAGTACAAGTTCTTCGAGCCGGCGTTCTACCACACGGACGTCCCGGACTGGGGCACATCCTACGCCCACGTCGCCGCGCTCGGAGACAAGGCCATGGTCTGCCTCGACACCGGCCACCACGCCCCCGGCACGAACATCGAGTTCATCGTCATGCAGCTCCTCCGGCTCGGGAAGCTCGGGTCGTTCGACTTCAACTCCCGCTTCTACGCCGACGACGACCTCATCGTCGGCGCCGCCGACCCGTTCCAGCTCTTCCGCATCCTGGTGGAAGTCGTCCGCGGCGGCGGGTACGGCGCCGACAGCCCCGTCGCCTTCATGCTCGACCAGTGCCACAACGTCGAGGACAAGATCCCCGGGCAGATCCGCTCGGTCCTCAACGTGCAGGAGATGACGGCGCGCGCCCTTCTCGTCGACCGCGACGCCCTCGCAGCAGCGCAGAACGCCGGCGACGTCCTCGGCGCGAACGACGTCCTCATGGACGCGTTCTACACGGACGTGCGCGGAGACCTCGCCGCATGGCGCGAGAACCGCGGCCTCCCCGCCGACCCGATGACGGCCTACCTCGCCTCTGGAAACCAGGACAGGATCGCCGCCGAGCGTGTCGGCGGCACCCAGTCGGGCTGGGGAGCCTGACCGCCGCCCCGGCCCGCTCCGCCTCCGCCCGACGGACGGGCACCGGCAGGCAGGGCAGCCACGAGCGGGCACGGTCGGGCGGGCAGGCGGAGGCCGGCTGCAGGTCGGCGGGGGCCGATCCGGTCACGATTCGGCCGCTCGTGTTGACAGCGTCGACACCCGCGAATAATGTGGCGCTGGTCCGGTGAAACGATTCACACCGGTGATTCCCGGCCCGCGAGACCGGCCGCAGCAGCAGCATCACCACCCCCCAGCAACGACGCAGAGAAGAACGGTTCATCAATGTCGAGAACCCCCGGCGGCCCATCGGCCCCCGCACTGGAGCTGCGAGACGTCGCCAAGTCGTTCGGAAGCGTCGTCGCGTTGAGATCCGGGAGCCTCACGCTCGAGCGGAACTCGATCCATGCGCTCGTCGGCGAGAACGGCGCGGGGAAGTCGACCCTCGTGAAGATCATCGCCGGGCTCTACCAGCGCGACACCGGCGACTTCCGCCTCGACGGCGAGACCGTCGACTTCGCGAGCACGGCGCACTCGAAGGCCGCCGGCATCGCCGTCATCTACCAGGAGCCGACGCTCTTCCCCGACCTCTCCGTCACCGAGAACGTCTTCATGGGCCGCCAGCCCACCGGTCGCTTCGGCCGCATCGACCGCAAGGCGATGCGGGACGAGGTGCGCGGACTGTTCGCCCGCCTCGGCGTGCGCATCGACGCGGACCGGCCGGCCGAGGGCCTCTCGATCGCGGACCAGCAGATCATCGAGATCGCGAAGGCCATCTCCCTCGACGCGAAGGTCCTCGTCATGGACGAGCCGACCGCCGCGCTCTCCGGCGTCGAGGTCGACCGCCTCTTCGCCGTCGCGCGCAGCCTCCGGGACGAGGGCCGGGCGCTCCTGTTCATCTCGCATCGCTTCGACGAGGTGTTCGCTCTCTGCGACACCATCACCGTGATGCGCGACGGCGACTACATCTCCACGACCGCGACGAGCGACACGAGCGTCGACCGCGTCGTGCGCGAGATGGTCGGTCGCGACATCGCGGAACTCTTCCCCAAGCAGGAGACAGAGATCGGCGAGGCACTGCTCGAGGTCAGCGGCCTCACGTCGGCCGGGGTCTTCCACGACATCGACCTCACCGTCCACGCCGGAGAGATCGTCGGACTCGCGGGGCTCGTCGGCGCCGGGCGCAGCGAAGTCGCCCGCGCCGTCTTCGGCGTCGATCCCTACGACTCGGGCACCGTGACGCTGCGCGGCGCACGCATTCCGCGCCGCAACCCCGTCGCCGCGATGCGCGCGGGCATCGCCCTCGTGCCGGAGGACCGACGGAAGCAGGGTCTCGTGCTCGATTCGACGGTGGCGCACAACATCACGATGTCGATCCGCCAGCAGCTCTCGAAGCTCGGCCTGCTCACGAGCGGGGCGGAGAACGGCTCCGCGCGGACCTGGGCGAGCCGCCTCGAGGTCAAGACGAGCGCACTCGACACCATCGCCGGCACGCTGTCGGGCGGCAACCAGCAGAAGGTCGTCCTCGGCAAGTGGCTCGCGACCAACCCGACCGTGCTCATCATCGACGAGCCCACGCGCGGCATCGACGTCGGCACGAAGGCCGAGGTCCACCGCCTCCTCTCCCGCCTCGCGGGTGAGGGCATGGGCATCCTCATGATCTCGTCGGAGCTGCCCGAGGTGCTCGGCATGGCCGACCGCGTGCTCGTCATGCGCGAAGGCCGCATCACGGCGGAGCTCGACAGGGCCGACGCCACGAGCGAGGCCGTCATGTTCGCGGCGACCCGGAGCTCGGAGCACGCGGCATGAGCATGACGACCACCCAGCAGAAGACGACGCCGTCGCCGGCGCGCGGCTCGTTCTCGAGAGGCGTCGGCTCACTCCTCCGCGCTCGCGAGACGGGCATCCTGCTCGCCCTCGTCATCATCGTCGCGGCCGCGACGACGAGGAACCCCACGTTCCTCTTCAGTCCAGACGGCTGGCGCGACATGCTGCTCACACCGTCGATCCTCATCCTGCTGGCCGTCGGCCAGGCGATCGTGATCATCACCCGCAGCGTCGACCTCTCGGTCGGCTCGATCCTCGGTCTGACGGCGTACCTCACGGGACGGCTCTTCCTCGACCTCCCGGGGATCCCGATGGCGCTCGTCTTCGTCGCCGGCATCGCCTTCGGCGCACTGCTCGGCCTCATCAACGGCGCCCTCGTCGCCTTCGCGAAGGTGCCGGCGCTCGTCATCACACTCGGAACCCTCTACGCGTATCGCGGCATCAACGTCGCGTGGACCGGGAGCGACCGCATCAACGCGTCCGACATCCCGCGCGAGTTCCTCGCCCTCGGCACCGGCCAGTTCCTCACCATCCCGTATCTCACGATCATCGCCCTCGTCGTGCTCGTGATCGCCGGGTGGTACATGCGGAACCAGCGAGCCGGCCGCGAGTTCTATGCGATCGGCTCCGACCCCGAGGCCGCTCGCCTCTACGGCCTGCCCGTCACGCGGCGCATCCTCACGGCCTTCGTCGTGTCCGGCGCGCTGACCGGTCTCGCTGGAGTCCTCTTCGTCGCCCGGTACGGCACGATCAACTCGCAAGCGGGGTCGGGTTACGAGCTCGACGCCGTTGGCGCGGCCGTCATCGGGGGCGTCGCGATCTTCGGGGGCAGCGGGACCGTGTGGGGAGCGGCGATCGGCGCCGTACTCCTGCTCACGATCAACCGCGCCTTGCCGATCCTCGGCGTCCCGGACTTCTGGCAGCGTGCCGTCGTCGGTGTCCTCATCATCGGAGCGATCGTGCTCGACCGCATCCTCTCGCTCCGACAATCGCGCAGGCTCCTCGAGGAGAGGGACGACGACTGATGACGACCCTCACCGGGAATCGCGCGACCGAGCGCACCTATCGCGACTACGGGCGTCCCGCCTGGCAGCGCATCCTCTTCACGCGCGAGACGGCGATCATCCTCCTGCTCGTCATCGTGATCGTCGTCGCGATGTCGGTCGTCGACAACTTCGGCAAGCCGATCACCGTCACGTACCTCTTCCTCGACATCGCTCCCGCACTGCTCATCGCCCTCCCGATGACGCTCATCATCGTGACGGGGGAGATCGACCTCTCCGTCGCGTCGACGGTCGGACTCGCGAGCGTTCTCGCGGGGACCCTGCAC
>CAKTZW010000045.1 GCA_934636065.1 uncultured Labedella sp. | reverse complement strand
CCCCATCCTCCCCCAGGTCGCCGCGTACTCGACGGAACTCAGCACGACGACGGGCCACCGCATCGACGAGCTCGCCCTCGGCCTCTCCGGCCTGACGCCGGCCGCGTCCCGGCCCGACGTCCTCCTCGCCGCCGTTCAACCTCTCGGCGTACGCCGCGTCGCCCTCGCCCACGATTCGGTGAGCGGTTACCTCGCCGCGAACGCGCTCGGCACGGGGGCGATGCTCGCGGTCGGGACAGGAGTGGTGATCCTCGCGGTCTCCGAGACGACGGTGGCGAAGGTCGACGGCTGGGGCTACCTCGTCGGCGACGTAGGCAGCGGCTTCTGGATCGGACGCGCCGGGCTGGAAGCGGCGATGCGCGCCTTCGACGGGCGCGGCGAGGCGACCGTGCTGCAGGAGGCGGCCCGCGAGCGCTTCGGCGCGCTCGACGAGCTGTACATGGTGATCCAGGGCGACGAGCGACGCGTGTCCCTCGTCGCGTCGTTCTGCCGCACCGTCATCGAGGCCGCGACGGCGGGTGATGCCGTGTCGCTGGCGATCGTGCGCGCCGCGGCCCGCGAACTCGCTCACTCGGCCGCGACGGCCCTGCGACGCACCGGATGGGCGCCCGGCACGGCGACGAGGGTCGGCGCCGTCGGCGCTCCCGTGACCCGCTCGCCGCTCATGCGCGGAGAGCTCGCCGAGGGTCTCGCCGTCGAGGCTCCCGGCGCCGTGCTCGAGCCGCCGCTCGGCGAACCGATCGACGGAGTCGGTGCGCTGCTCGACGTCCCGGACGACCACGCGCTGCACTCCCAGATCCTCGTCGCCGCCGCATGAGCGCCGGAACCACGGCGGCGAGGCGCTGAGGTGCGCGCTCTCGCGATCCAGCATTTCGAGGCCGGTGGGCTCGGAATCCTCGGTCCGGTGCTCGCGGAGCGCGGCTACCACGTGACGGTCATCGCCGCCTCGGCCGCGTCCGTCGACGCCGCGGCACGGGAGCAGTGGGACCTCGTCGTCGTACTCGGCTCCGAGGGCGCGGTCTACGAGGACCACGACTATGTGGGACCCGAGATCGAGCTCGTCCGCGACCGGCTCGAGAACGAGGCACCGACCCTCGGGCTGTGCTTCGGCGCCCAGATCATGGCGGCGGCGCTCGGGGGCCGCGTCTACCGCGGCGCGAGCGGGCCGGAGATCGGCTTCATCCCCGTCGAGCCGACGGCAGCGGGCCGCGACTCCCCCATCCGCCACATCGCCGGTGTGCCGGTGTGCGAGTGGCACGGCGACACGTTCACGCTGCCCGTCTCGACGACGCCGCTCGCGAGCAGCGAACGCTACGGCAACCAGGCCTTCGCCGTCGGCGACACCGCCTTGGCCGTGCAGTTCCATCCCGAGATCACCCGGTCGATGTTCGAGCGCTGGGTTGCCGACGGGCTCGCTCAGCTGGAGCGCGAGGGACGGGATCCCGCGGCAGTCCTCGCGGAGGCGGACGCGTCGATCGACGCGGCCAACGCCGCAGCGGTGCGTCTCTTCGGCGACTACCTCGATTCTCTGCCGCATCGGACGGCACCATCGGGACGACCGCCCGCGGCGGAGCCGGCAGGATGACCCCCGGCTAGAGCTCCGTCGGTTGCTCGCCGCGGAAGAAGCGGGTGAGCAGTCGTGACGACCGTTCCTCCTCGACTCCCCCGGTCACGTCGACGCGATGGTTGAGGCGACGGTCGCGCACGAGGTCGAAGGCCGATCCCGTGGCCCCGGCCTTGTCGTCCCACGCTCCGAACACCAGGCGATCCAGCCGAGCGGCGACGATGGCTCCAGCGCACATCACGCACGGCTCCAAAGTCACGACCATCGTCGCGCCCACGAGCCGCCAGTCCCCCGTCGCGGCGGCCGCCGCCCTGATCGCGAGCACCTCGGCGTGAGCGGTGGGATCGGCATCCGCCTCCTTGCGGTTGCGACCGCGGCCGATGATGCGGCCTCGCGCGTCGAGCACGACGGCGCCCACGGGAACGTCGCCGGTCTCGAGGGCGGACTCCGCCTCGACGAGCGCGGCGTCCATCGCGGCGTGCAGCACGGCGTCGACGATCACGATGATCCGCATCCTTCCGCGACGGGAGCAACCGGTAGGTTAGAGCCTATGCGAGTGCACGTTGCCGACCATCCCCTCATCACCCACAAGCTCACGGTCTTGCGGGACGAGCGGACCCCCTCGCCCGTGTTCCGCGCGCTCACCGAGGAGCTCGTGACCCTCCTCGCCTACGAGGCGACGCGCAACGTGCGCACCGAGTCCGTGTCGATCCAGACCCCCGTGACGCAGACCGTCGGGCTCGAGATCAGCCGCCCTCGCCCCCTCGTCGTCCCCATCCTCCGGGCGGGCCTCGGCATGCTCGACGGCATGGTCAAGCTGCTGCCCACGGCGGAGGTCGGCTTCCTGGGGATGGTGCGCAACGAGGAGACCCTCGAGCCCACGACCTACGCCGAGCGGCTGCCCGACGACCTGTCCGACCGGCAGTGCTTCGTGCTCGACCCCATGCTCGCGACCGGCGGATCGCTCGGCGCCGCCATCGACTTCCTGTTCCAGCGCGGCGCCGTCGACGTGACGGCCATCTGCCTCCTGGCCGCACCGGAGGGCGTCGCCGCCCTCGAGAAGGCGACGGAGGGCCGCGACGTCACGATCGTGCTCGGCTCGCTCGACGAGCGCCTGAACGAGAACGGCTACATCGTGCCTGGTCTCGGCGACGCAGGCGACCGCCTCTACGGCCTGGTCTGAGTAGCCGGCGCCTTCCCTCGCCGACGCACCTCCTGCGGCAACGGTGGACGCCGTTCGCGCGCGCTCGCAGAATCCGTGAGCGAAGGCGTCTTGATCGCAGAAGCTGCATTGTGACGGCGACTTTCGTCACCTTATGCAATGAATTGACACACTTCTCCGCTCGTGTGTTTAATCAAGCTCATGACTGACAACGCGTACGTCCTGGGCTCCGTCGAGCTTCATCGGACTGCCGGCATGATGATGGCCGGCCGCGTCGCCACCTGTTGTCGAATGTGTCGCTGATCCTGCGCCCTTCGCCCGATCGCGTTCGACCGGCATCACCGGTCTCGTGATCGCCGCGGGTCCATCGGACCCGCAGCCGACTGATCCGCACGGATCCGGCACTCGAGAACCCGACGGTTCTTCAGCGAACACGCCGCACCTCACCCGGCCACTGTTCCGACCAACAGGTCGCCCACGTCTTCTTCATCATCATCAAGGACCACTCCCATGTCTCTCGCTCACATCGACACCCACCCCTCCTTCGAGCAGCAGGCCGAGCGCCCCGCTCGCACCGACACGACGGCCCGCCGGTTGAACGCGGTCCCCGCGGGCGCCGAGGCGCGGGGCTTCGTGCTCTACGTCGGCGTCGACGAGGCCAAGGCCGCGGCCGCCGGAACCGACCTCGGCGCCCTCGTCCAAGCCCTCAAGTCGCTCGCCGCCGAGCTCGTGCCGAACTCGGAGACCTACGCGGCCGTCGCTCTCGCCCCCGAGGGCGTCGGCGGTCGGGACGTCGACGTCGTCCGCCTCGCGCTTCAGGAGCCGGCCGCGCTGGCGCGCCACCGCCACGTCGACGAGGACGAGTCGTCCGACCTCGACCGGGCACACGACGGCGTCGTCATCGACATCTCACGCAAGCGCGTCGTCCTCGACAACGAGGTCGCATCGCTCACCTACAAGGAGTTCGAGCTCCTGCAGTTCCTCGTACTCCGCGAGGGCCGCACGGTCGGTCGCACCGAGCTCATCGAGTCGCTGTGGAAGGCCGGCGACGAGGACGGCGTGCCGAACGAGCGCACGATCGACGTGCACGTCCGCCGCTTGCGCTCGAAGCTCGGCCGTTACGAGGACATCGTGCGCACGGTGCGCGGCGTCGGCTACCGCTTCGACCGCCACGCGGACGTGTCCATTCGGCACGCGTCGACTCCGTCGCCCGACCTCTTCTAGGAGTCGGCTCCCTACCTCACCCTCACGACATGAAAACGGAGATGGTGCACGTAGCTACGTGCACCATCTCCGTTTTCATGTCGTGGGGCGCGCGGGGGCTGCCGATCGGTCGATCCGGCCGCCGCTAGTTGTGGACGGAGACCTCGGTGCCCACCTGGGCGAACCGGTACACGGCCTCGGCGGCGCTGATGGGGAGGTTCACGCATCCGTGGCTCATCATGGCGCCGGCACCGAAGTTGCTGTGCCAGTAGGTGCCGTGCAGCCCCTGGTCGCCGTTGAAGTACGTGACCCACGGCACGTTCTTCGTGCAGTAGTCGTACCCCGTGACGCAGCCCATGTCCTGCTTGGTCAGCTGGGCGTAGACGCGGAAGTTGCCGTTGTCCGTCGGCGTCGACGGCTTGCCGATCGCCATCGAATACGTCGCGACGAGCTTCTCGTTCTCGTAGAGCCGAGTCACTCCGTCGCTCTTGTCGACGTCGATGCGACGGTAGAGCTCGTGGGTCTTCGACTCCTGCACCTCGACGGAGAGCTCGTACACGCCGTCGCCCGCACGGAGCTGCTCGGCGAAGCCCGCGGCGATGCCGTCGGCGCTGGCGAGCGCCCAGCCGTCCTGACCCTTCTGGATGGTGCGCAGGTGTTTGCCCGCGGAGTCCGTGACGATCCTCGCGTCGACGGCAGCACGGTTGACCTTCTCCGGCAGCGTCGCGACGACCTTTCCGACGGCGTCCTCGTTCACGTCGACCTGGAACGCACCGTCCTGGGTCGTGATCGTGAGCCACGACGCGACCTCGGCCGGGGCCAGTCCGACGGCCTTCTCCTCGCCGATGTAGAAACCGGCTTCGGCGAGCATGCCGTTGAGCGCTTCGGCCTCCGTCTGAGCCTCGTCCGCCGTGATCGACGCCTCGACCTCGGTCGACTGCGGCGTCACGGCGATCGCTCCACCGCGCTCGGCCAGTGCGGTCGAGATGCTCGACGCCAGCTGCTCGAAATCGACGCCCGTGCCGGGCTCGTCATCGACGACGGTGTAGGACGCGGACGCGGCGTCGAAGGACAGGCCCGCGTCGACGGGGTCCGCGAAGAGCTCCGGGGCAGCCCGGCGCAGGGAGGCGACGGCCGTCGCCTCGTCGATGTCGACGTCGACACCGAGGGACCCGGCGTTCCAGCTGCCGACGTTCCACAGCGGGTGGTCGGCGTGCGCGCGCTCGGCGACGGACTGCGCGTCGACCGACAGGCCGAGTTCGGCACCGGTGAGGGAGACGTCACCCGCCGCACCCTCGAGGGTGATCTTCGTGCCCGCGAGGGAGGTCATGATCGTCTGGGCCGCGCTGTCGCTCGTGCGCCAGCCGAGCTCCGCGCCGGCGGCACTCACACCGGGAGCCACGAGCAGGAGGGAGCACGCGGTCGCACCGACCGCGAGAAGGGCGCCGGGCACACCGAACCACAGACCGAGGTGGCGCGTCTTGCGCACCGGCTCATCCGGTGCCCACTCGTACTGAACCACGACTCTCCAGACCGTCGGACATGCCGGACCCCCCGGCACCACACGTCAATCCATGGTAAGGGCGGACCGGTGCAATCGGTGAGCCGGAGTCTCACGAATCGGCTACGATTCCACCCCGCTTCGGGGGGAACCCGCGCATGATGACGATCCGACGGTCAGTCGGTCGACGGAGCCGCGGGCGGTGAGGCGGCGTCGCCGCGTCCCCGATGCTCGGCGTCGCCGTGGCGCGCGAGGGTCCAGACACCGAATCCGGCCATGGCCCCGGCGAGCACGAAGATCGCGATCGCGTAGAGCGGAGCCGTCGCGGCCTCCCCGAGCACGACGATGCCGAGGCCGACGGCGACGATCGGGTCGATCACCGTGAGGCCCGCGACGACGAGAGACGCCTTGCCCGTGACGTACGCCTTCTGCACGAAGAACACCCCGAGACCGAGCGTCGCGACGAGCGCGACCGCCGCCACGACCGTGAGCCACTCGAAGTTCCCCGTGATGATCCGGTTGATCACGACCTTCGCGAGCGTAACGACGAAGCCGTAGAGGACGCCGGCGGCGACGATGTAGAAGGGGGCGCGCAGTCGTCCATGGGCCCGCGCGTAGAGGGTCACGGCGACCGCGTAGATCACCGCGAGCAGCCCCACGATGATGAGCAGCTGCGGCTCGCCGATCGGCTCCTCGTGCGCGAAGATCGCCGCGGCCGTGACGAAGACCGCGATGCCGCCGACGCACAGGGCGATCGAGCGGATCTCCACGCCGTCGAGGTGCCGCTTGACCTCCATCGCGCCGAGCAGCGCCGTGATGACGAGCGCGATGGCCCCGAGCGGCTGGACGACGATGAGCGGGGCGAACCCGAGCGCGACGAGCTGCAGCACGACGGCGGAGCCGAGGAGGACCGTGCCGATGAGCCACGACGGCCGCTTGAGGAGCAGGGGCAGCTGCCGGATCCCGAACCCGCCGCCGTCGCTCGCGGCCTTCCCCACCCCCCGCGACTGGTAGTGCGTGCCGAGCGCCAAGAGGACGGCGGCGAGCAGGGCGATCGGGATGCCGATCGCCTGGTACGGCGTGACGGAGATGTTCAGGTCGTCCTCGAGCATGAGCTGTCCTCCGGTCGGCGTGCGGCGGTGGTGACGTCGGCGTCAGGAGGCGACGACCGGCGCCGGCGCCGTCTTGGCGTCCTGGCCCGGGAAGACCACCTTCTGGATGATGATAATTGCCGACGCTGCGATCGGGATGGCAACGAGGGCGCCGAGCACTCCGCCGAGCGCGCCGCCCCCGACGGCCGCGATCACGACGACGGCGCCGGGGACGGAGACGGCCCGGTTCATGATCCGCGGGCTCAAGATGTACGCCTCGATCTGCATGTAGATGAGGTAGTAGATCCCCGCGATGAGCGCCGTCTGCGGCGAGGTGAAGAAGCACAGCGCGGTGATGACGATCGACGCGGACAGGGTGCCGACGAGCGGGATGAGCGAGCCGATGAAGGCGAGGAGCGCGAGCAGCGCCGGGAGCGGCGCCCCCACGATCGAGAGGAAGACGAAGCTGAGCACGCCGTTCACGAGCGCGAGGCTCACCTGCCCCATGACGTAGCGGCCGACGGCGCCCGTGACCTGGTCGGTGACGGCGGCGAAGGACGCCCGCCGGTACGCCGGCACGAAGCGGTAGAGCGCCCGCTTCATGCTGCGGAGCGAGCCGAGGAAGTACAGGGTGAGGATCGTCACGATCGTCACGGCCGTGATGCCCGTGGCGACACCCGCCCCGACAGCGACGATGCCGCCGCCGATGGACAGCAGGTTCGCGGGGTCCTGGATGAAGGTCAGCGCGCCGTTGACCGCGTCCTGGAACCCGTCGCCGAACATCTCCTCGAGGTTGCGGTACCACTCGCTCGCGAGGATGTCGTCGACGTAGCCCGGGACCTCCTCGACGAGATTCCTCGTCTGCTGCACGAGCACCGGGATGATCGCGAACAGGATGCCGGCCACAGCGGCGAGCGCCCCGAGCACGACGATCGCGATCGCCGCCGGTCGCGGCAGTCTCCGCTCGATGAGGGTGACCAGCGGGTCGAGACCGAGAGCGAGGAAGAGCGCCAGGCCGACGTAGACGAGGACCGTCGAGAGCTGCGTCACGATGCTGCCGATGAGGAGGGCGAGCAGGACGCCGAGACCCCCGAGCAGCCCCATCCGGAATGCGTTGATGCGGATGGGTGGGAGCGGGCCGTAGCCCTCCGCCTCGATCGTCTTGATCTCGAAGCCCTCGGTGTCCGTGGCGTGACGGAACGGAATCCTCATGTGCGCATCCTCTCGAGCGGTGGCGCTGCGCGACGCAGCGCCAGGGGCGCGGCCTGACCGCATCCGATCCCCCGCGCTCCCATGATCCCGTACCGACCGCGCATCCCGCGGGAGGCCTTCCCGATCGGCGCGGCACCGGCGCCGCCGTCCGCGCGCCAGACTGGACGGGAACAGAAGGAGTCAGCATGACGCTGCACGACGAGTACTTCGCCGACCCGTACGTCCTCCGGACGGACGACGGCTACGTCGCCTACGGGACGAACCCGGGATCCGTCCTCGAGCGCGAGTTCGAGGTGCTGACGTCGCCCGACCTCGTCGAGTGGACGAGTCACGGGGGCGCGCTCGAACGACCCGGCGGCGTCCCGGGCACCGACTACTGGGCGCCCGAGGTGGCACACGCGGACGGACGCTGGTGGATGTACTACTCGGTGGGCGACGGCGACCACGGTCACCACCTCCGCGTCGCCTCGTCGGACGGACCGCTCGGGCCCTTCATCGACCTCGGCCTCAACCTCACGCCGGACGAGGACTTCGCGATCGATGCCCACCCCTTCCGCGACGTCGACGGTCGCTGGTACCTCTACTTCGCGCGGGACGTCCTGGCGGGGCCGCGGCCCGGAACGCACCTCGCGGTCGTCCCCCTCCGCGACATGGTCACGGTCGACGGTCCGGCGACGGCGGTCCTGGAGCCGACGGAGGACTGGCAGATCTACGAACGGGACCGCCCCATGTACGGCGCGCTGTACGACTGGCACACCCTTGAGGGCCCGTCGGTGGTGCGACGCCACGACCGCTACTGGATGACCTACTCCGGGGGCGCGTGGACCGGCGCCGGCTACGGCGTGACGTGGGCCGTCGCCGATGCTCCGCTCGGACCGTGGCGCCCGGCTCCGGAGGGATCGCCCCGCCTGCTCGCGACGACAGGGGACCTCATCGGTCCGGGTCACAACTCCCTCACCGTCGGTCCCGACGGCGAGGACGTCATCGCCTTCCACGCGTGGGACCGGTCGAGGACGCGGCGCGAGCTGCACACCCGCCGCATCCACTTCTCGCCCGGCGGGCCGAGCATCGGCGACCCGGTCGGTCCCGAGCGGCTCGACTGAGCGTCGCGCCCGCGCCGGTAGGGTCACGCCACGGAGAGGCTGCGGTGGCGGAGCAGCCGGACGCTCGGCATCGCGTCACTTCGGCTTACCGCGAAGGCTCACCCGCGGTATGGCGTGACGGCCACCCGCGGGGTGCGAGGGGTCGCTCCCGCGGGCTCGAGCCCGCGACGCGGCTCCGACCCGCGAGACAGCACGCCGCCGTGATCGGCCGACACATTTCGCGCAGGGGACTAGCCGTCGTTATCGTTCCGTTATATATTCGGAGAGCGGAAGTCGTTTTGCTGTGGCGGCTCTCGCGAATGTGATTGCAGGACACTCTTGGTGCAAGGGGAGGGCCGGTCGTTAGCCTCGACGACCGGCCCTTTTCTGTGGCCGGTTCACCGTCGATAGGCTCGGACGATGGACGAGACGCCCGAGCGACCCCCCGGTGCCGACGGCGAGCGCTTCGCGACGAGCGGCACCGACCT
>CAKTZW010000044.1 GCA_934636065.1 uncultured Labedella sp. | reverse complement strand
CAACCGCTCGCCGTCCGTCGCGCCGACGATCGCATCCTCGATCTCCGCGGCAGCGGACCCGTCGATCGCGCGGATGGTTCCGCGGTCGGCGGGCTGGTCCGGCCACGCCGCGTCGACGCCGTGGAACGCGGTCGTGTCGAGCAGGAGGCCGGCGCGGCCATCCGCGAGCACCTCGCGGTGCAGGACGACGCCGGTCGAGACGAGCGTTCCGTCCGGATAGAGGACGGTCGTGTCGGTGGAGGGAAGGGTCACCCGCTCACGCTACCGGCACCGCATCACTCCGTGCTGTCGGGGATCTCGAGGTCGTCGGCGCCGACGCACGCGGTGAACGGCTCGGTGGGCATGCTCGCGACGGCGGGCTCGAGATCGACGAGGGCCGTGGACCCGTGCACGACCTCGGAGTCGACGATGACCTCGATCGCCGGGTCCCGGCCGTAGGTGGTGAAGCGGTAGTTCGGCGCCTCGGAGTCGTCGATGATCCAGTCGACACCGTTGACGGTCGTGCACTCCATCGTCGTCGGGCCGGGGACCTTCACGCCGCAGCGCAGCAGGATCGAGGCGGGTGAGCCCCACGCACCCGTGGCCTGGGCGTCGGTGTCCCGCTTCGGCTGCTCCGCGACGGTCTCCGGCAGCGCGACGCTCAGGTAGGCGCAGTCGGCGTTGTTCGCGTCGTCGGCCGGTTCCAGCGAGACGGCGGCGGAACAGCCGGTGAGAACCGCCGCCCCGGCGGCGACGAGGGTCGCTGTCGCGATCAGCCGGAGGGCCGTCCGAGTCGAGCGCGTGATCATCCCGATCAGCCTAGCCCGGGCGGCTGGGAGCTCCGCCGTGCGGCTCAGAGCCGCTTGCGCATCTGCTGGGTGACGACCTCATAGCCCGACGTCGAGTAGAGGGAGACGGCGGTGCGGTTGTGGCCGAAGACGTTGAGCTCGAGCGACCCGACTCCCGCGCGGCGGGTCGCGTCCTCGACGGCGGCGAGCAGGGCGCGCCCGAAACCCCGGCCGCGTTTCGCGCCCTCGGTCGGCCAGCGGCCGGCGGTGACCTGGTCGTTCGCGTACTCCTCCGCGAGGGTCGTCCGCCACTGCGCGTACTCGTTCGCGGTCATCGGGCGCACCGTCACCATCGTCACGCGTCCATCCTCACAGGGCGTTCCATCTGGCGCCAGACGCCCCCGGCGAGGGGGGTGAGGGTCACGATCGTGTAGACGACGGCGACGGTGGCGAAGGACGCGCTCAGCCCGATCAGGTCGGCGCCGACGCCGCCGAGCAGGCCGCCGAAGGGGATGCCGGCCCAGGCGCCGGCGTTGATGAGTCCGAACACACGGCCGCGCAGGTGCTCGGGGATGCGCTCGAGCTCGACGGCCCCGATGATCGGATTGAGGGATCCCGCCGCGAGCCCGGAGATGGCGGTCAAGGCGACGAGGACCGGCAGCGGGGCGTCGAGGGCGAACGCGACGCTCGGCGGGCCGGCGACGAGGACGAAGCAGAGGGCGAACGTCACCCGGCGCGGCACCCGATGGGCGACGAGGCCGAAGGCGATGTTGCCGAGGAGTGCTCCGCCTCCCATCGCTGCGACGATCAGTCCCAGGGCGGCCGCCCCACCGAGCCGCTCCTCGGCGTAGAGGGGGAGGAGGGCGGAGCTCCGGGCGGCGTCGAGGAGATTCGTGATGAGGACGAGCACCACGATCGCCCTCATGAGCGGGTCCCGGACGACGAAGCGGAACCCGTCCGCGAGGTCCGACCAGTAGGACTCCCGGTGTTCGCCATCGCCTCGCTCCGGCTCCGCCGATTCCGCCGTCGCGACGACGGGGACGAACGCCCGCGTCAGGATCGCCGAGACGGCGAACGTCCCGGCGGTGACGAAGAGCGCGGCCATCGGCCCCACGAGCGCCACGAGCAGCCCCGCCAGGGGGGCGCCGATGAGGCGGGCGAAGCGCTCGGAGCCGTCGAGCAGGCCGACGCTCCTCTCGATGTGGATCCCGGCCCGGGTCGTCAGTGTCGGGAGCATCACCCGCCGCGCGGTCTGACCGGGGGTGTCGAGCAGGCCGGCGGCGAAGACGAGCGCGAGCAGCGCCCAGAACGGCAGTCCGACCGTCAGGAAGAGGGTTGGGATCGCCACGATCGTGATCCCGCTGACGAGGTCAGCGACGATCGCCGTGCGGCGGTAGCCGAAGCGGTCGACGATGACCCCGCCGAGGGGGCCGCCGATCACGACGGGGGCCGTCGCGAAGAACGCGGCGATGCCGACGTCGACACCCGACCCTCCCGTCGCGAGCACGGAGAACGGGACCGCGAATGCCGTCACCACGTTCCCCGTGTGCGAGACGGCGTGGGCGGCGAGGAGGGCGGCGAGCGATCCGGCGGCGCCGCGGACTCGGGCGGTCGCCGGTCCGCCGGCGGTCGCGGCACTCATCCGGCGGGGCGGCGGTAGGCCTGGTAGAGCAGCACGACGGGCGCCGAACCGTCCTCATCGCGTGGTTCGTGGGCCGCGCTCTTCTCCACCCACCGTTCGGTGAGGGCCTCGAGCTCCGCACGCAGGTCCGCGAGCTCGGCCGCGGTGAGCCGCAGGGTCCGGTCGCCGCTCGCGCCCGCCGCGACCCACTCCCTCCCCATCGCGGGCATCTCGTCGATGTAGTCCGTATAGCGCGACGCGTACAACTGCGCGATCGTCTTCTGCAGGCCGGCCGACGCCGTGAGCTTCTCCGGATCGTCGAGCAGGTCGGCCGGTTCCCAGCTGGTGAGGGGAGCGGTGGCGCGCCACCACCGTTCCCGCCGATCGGAGCTGTCGACCTCCGCCGGCTCGATGAGCTCGATGGACGCGAGCCGGGCCAGGTGGTAGCTGATCGTGCCGGGCGCCTCGTCCACGACCGCCCCGAGTTGCGCCGCGGTCTGGGGTCCGCGCTCGCGGAGCAGGCCGAGCAGGCGGAGCCGGGTGGGGTGGGCGAGCGCTCGCATGGAGGCCGCGGACGAGAGGACGCTGCGCGATCGATCCGGAGGGGTCATGGTGCCACGCTAGATCCACAACGACCATTGCGCAAGAAATGTTGTGTTTCATGCGGACTGACCGCGTCTCGCTCCGCGGGGCGGAACCCGACAGGATGGAACGACGCACTCACCGACGAGACAGGATCTCCGTGACCGACTCCGCGCCGTTCTCCCCCGACCAGCATCGCTACGACACCATGACCTACCGCCGGGCCGGCCGGAGCGGGCTCGACCTCCCGGCGCTCTCGCTCGGTCTCTGGCACAACTTCGGGGAGGGGCGCAGCTTCGAATCGCAGCGCGCCATCGTCCGCCGCGCGTTCGACCTCGGCATCACCCACATCGACCTCGCCAACAACTACGGTCCGCCCTACGGGTCGGCGGAGGAGACGTTCGGTCGCATCCTCGAGGCGGATCTCCGGCCCTACCGGGACGAGCTCGTCGTCTCCACGAAGGCCGGTTTCGACATGTGGCCGGGACCGTACGGCGACGGCGGCTCCCGCAAGTATCTGCTGTCCTCGCTCGATCAGAGCCTGCGGCGTCTCGGCCTCGACTACGTCGACATCTTCTACCACCACCGTCCCGACGAGACGACGCCGATCGAGGAGACGATGGGCGCCCTCGCGACCGCCGTGCAGCAGGGCAAGGCCCTCTACGTCGGCGTCTCCAACTACGACCCGGACCAGACGCGACGGGCGGCTGAGGTCCTCGACGGGCTCGGCGTACCCCTCCTCATCCACCAGCCCTCGTACTCGATGTTCAATCGCACCGTCGAGGAGGGCCTGCTCGACGCGGTGGCCGAGACGGGGATCGGCAGCATCGTCTTCTCGCCGCTCGCACAGGGCCTGCTCACCGACCGCTACCTCGACGGAACGATCCCGAGCGACTCCCGCGCGGCGACGAGCCGGTTCCTCTCCGAGGAGCGGATCTCCGAGACGTACCTCGAGCGGGCTCGTGGGCTCTCGGCCATCGCATCCGAGCGCGGGCAGACACTGGCCCAGCTCGCGCTCTCGTGGGTGCTGCGCCACGACACCGTGACGTCGGCGCTCATCGGCGCGAGCAGCGTCGCGCAGCTCGAGCAGAACGTGGCCGCCCTCGACGCGCCCCCGCTCACCGCCGACGACCTCGAGCGCATCGACGCGTTCGCGGTGCACGGCACGGCACGGTGACGGACGAACCGCTCCGCGGCGGCCCGGTCGAGGGGCCGGTGATCATCGCGCGCGGCTGGCTCGACGAGCTCGAGCGGCGAGCGGAGGCGGGGCTCCCGGCGCACGTCCGCGAGTACATCGCGACGACCGCCGGCACGGCCGGTCGAGCGGCACGCGACCTCGGCGAATGGGACGCGGTGTCGTTCGCACCGCGCACCCTGCTCGGCGAGCAGTCCCTCGCCCTCGACACGACAGTGCTCGGCCGACCGGTGTCGCTCCCCGTCCTCGTGGCGCCGATGGCTCAGCAGGTCGCGGCCGACCCGGCGGGGGAGCGCGCCACGGGAGCGGCCGCGGCGTCCATCGGCACCGTGCTCGGCGTATCGACGAACACGGCTGTGCCCTTCGAGGACATCCGGGCGACGGGGGCGGACTGGTGGTTCCAGGTGTATCCGCTCGCGAATCGCGACGCCACGGCCCGCCTCGTGGAACGCGCCGCTGCGGCCGGGGCCTCCGCGATCATCCTCACCGTCGACACCACGGCGCTGCTCGTGAGCGCTCCCGGCGTCGAGCCGACGGAGTGGCCGGAGGGGCCGGAGCGGGAGCGACTCGTCAATCTGACGGCGGTCGAACGCGCCGCCCTCACCGGCCGACCGACGCTGCCCGCGTCGATCTCCGACATCGCGTGGCTGTCCGAGATCAGCGGAGGACTCCCCGTCATCGTGAAGGGCGTGCTCCGGGGAGACGACGCCACCCGCGCCGTCGAGGCCGGGGCGGCGGCTGTCGTCGTCTCGACGCACGGGGGCCGGCGTTCCGGGGCCTCCATCACCTCGCTCGCGGCGCTGCCGTCCGTCGTGGCGGCCGTCGGCGAGGAGGCGGAGGTCTACGTCGACAGCGGCATCCGCTCCGGTGGGCACGTCCTCGCCGCCCTCGCGCTCGGTGCCCGCGCGGTCTTCGTGGGCCGACCCGTCATGTGGGGCCTCGCGACCGAGGGGCGGGCGGGCGTGGAGCGCGTTCTCAGCGGGTTCCGTGCCGAGTTGGAGCTCGCGCTCGCCCAATCGGGAGCGACGTCGCTCGACCGCCTGCGCTCGGAACTCGACGTCACCCTCGGGCTCTGAGGCGACGGCGACCGCCCCGTTCGACGACGATGCCCCCCGCGACGCAGATCGCGAGGGGCATCGTCCGGCCGAGCGGACCCTGGTCCGATCAGGCCGCTGCGCGCTCCCGCGTGCGTGCGGGGCGTGCGGCCGTGACCGCCTCGGCTGCGGCGTCGACGATCTTGCCCGCCTCTGCGACGACATCCGTCGTGGTCTCGGCCTCCGTCGGCGCGACGTAGGTGAGGCCGGCGCCGCTGTACGACTGCTTCATGAGCTCTTCGAGCCACTCGCGGTCGAGCTGCTGCGTCGCCTCGTCGTCGTAGGAGAAGGAGACCGGGGCGCCCGGCGTCATCCACGTCGAGCGGCGCTGGCGGTCGGCTCCCTCGCCGGTCACGAGCGTCATCACGAAGGGCTCGTGGCGACGGAAGCGCTGGAAGATCACGTACTGGAGGTGGGCGAGGGCACGGTCCTCGATCGTGACCGTCGTCGCGTCGGGGCCGTAAGTGAGCGTTGCCATGATGTTCTCCATAATGTTTGGAATCGGGACTCGATGCCTCACAACGCGAGAGTCTCGCCCGATGAGTATGTAGTTCGTCTAGCTACTTAGCCGACCATACTCATGTTTCGGGTGAAAAGAAAAGTGGTGAATTCCCGCGGAACCCTGAGCTAAGGTAGCTAGACGTTCTAGGCATGCTGCTAGACCCTCTAGCTAAAAGGATGAGGTGGAACGATGGTGGAAGGACAGTACCCGGAGCACCCGACATCGGGCGGCCCGTCCGACGGCGCTCTCGAGAAGGGAGCGTCGGGCGACGTGCTCGAGTTCGACCGGCTCGCCGATGAACGCGCTCCCGACGACGCGCGTGAGCTCACGGGTCCGGCCGCCGACGCCCGGGCGAGCAGTGCGGACGTTCTCTCCCTCATGCGCGAATTCCGCAACGCCGAGACGACGTCGCGGCGCGAATCGCGCCGCGAGACGGCCCTGGGCGAGACCGATCTCATGGCGATGCGTCTGCTCGTCGAAGCGGACGCGGAGGGCCGCCGGCTGACGCCGGGCTCGATCAGTTCTGCCCTCGGCATCTCGACCGCGTCGACGACGGCGCTCATCGACCGTCTCGCGGCGGCCGGCTTCGTCGAGCGCCGCCCTCACGAGACGGACCGTCGCTCGACGGTCATCGTGCCGACCGTGCGGAGCGAGCAGGAGGTCCGCGAGGCGCTCACGCGCATGCAGGCCGATCTCGTTCGGGTGGCCGACAACATGTCGCAGCACGAGATCGACGTCGTCGCGCGCTTCCTCGAGAACATGATCGCCGCCGTCCGCGGCAACCGCGACTGATCCTCGTCAGTCGGACCCAGCCGGGGGCTCGTTGCCGAGTTCGACCTCGGCGGCGTCCGGTGCCGCGCGCGTGTCGTCGGTCGTCGCCCCGTCGAGCGGCTCCGGTCCGGTGGCGACCTCGGCGACGAGCGATTCGACGCCGTCGAGGATCGCGGCGAGCCCGAGGCGGTGGCTCAGGAGACGGAAGTGCCCCGGGACGTCGACCTCGACGTTGGTCGCTCCGGCGAGCTGGCTCCCGTCGGGCACGTGCTGGTCGACAGGCGGATAGATGGAGACGATCCGCGCGTTGACGTCGGCGTGCTTCGAAAGCGACACGATCGTCGAGTCCGTCGGGAGGAACGCGCGCAGGCTCGGGTCGAGCAGCCACCTGGCCAGGCGGGACCCGGCGAACGGCGTGCAGACCGCGACCATGCCACGGACGTCGAGTCGCGAGCCTTCCGTCAGCATGAGGTGCTTGCCGACGAGACCGCCCTTGCTGTGGGCGACGATGACGCGGCCGGCGGCCGGGGCGGGGCGCCGCGAGAGCGCGCGGGCGAGCCGGGTCGAGGTGTCGACCACGGGGCGACGGTTGTAGCCCAGCCCACGGACCACCGCGACGGGGTAGCCGCGCTCGTTGAGGAGATCCGCCACCGGCTTCATGAACAGCCACGTCTCGTAGACGCCCGGGATGAGGACGATCGTCGGCTTCGCCGGATCGCCCTCGCGGTACCGTTCCGGGGCGGATCGCTCCGCGAGCGCACGGACCTGCACCCACCCGGCGATCGCGTAGTCGACGGCGAAGGCTCCGAGCAGGATGGCGCCTCGAACCAGCCGGTTCGCATGCGGGCGACGACGATCGGACGGCGGGCGCGTCGGTCCGTCCGGTCGCGTGCTCCCCATGCCGCGAGTCTACGGATCGGCCCCGAGCGTCCGGAGGGGTGGACAGAGGGGCTCGTCGATGAGATCGAGCGCGACGGCGGCGACGAGGAGGTCGGGGAGCATCCCCTCAGGCTGATCAGCGCCTCCGTCTAAACTGGGACGCAAGACTGCCCGGCGATCCGGCCGCGGCACGACCACATCCCCAGAATTCCAGGAGTTCCCCCGTGGCCTCAGCCAGCCGCCTCGATTCGGTCATCGCCCTCGCCCGCCACCGCGGGTTCGTCTTCCAGGCGGGAGAGATCTACGGCGGCTCCCGATCCGCATGGGACTACGGGCCCCTCGGCGTGGAGCTCAAGGAGAACATCAAGAAGCAGTGGTGGAAGTACATGGTCACGCGTCGCGACGACGTGGTCGGCCTCGATTCCTCCGTGATCCTGCCGCGCCAGGTGTGGGTGGCCTCCGGCCACGTCGGCGTCTTCACCGACCCGCTCGTCGAGTGCCTGCACTGCCACAAGCGCTTCCGTGAGGACCACCTCATCGAGGCGTTCGAGGAGAAGAAGGGCCGTGCGCCCGAGAACGGCATGCTCGACATCGCGTGCCCCAACTGCGGAACCCGCGGCGAGTGGACGCCGCCGCGCGACTTCAACATGATGCTGAAGACCTACCTCGGCCCCGTCGAGGACGAGTCGGGACTGCACTACCTCCGTCCCGAGACAGCTCAGGGCATCTTCGTGAACTTCGCGAACGTCCTGCAGTCCGCCCGCGTAAAGCCGCCGTTCGGCGTCGGCCAGATCGGCAAGTCGTTCCGCAACGAGATCACGCCCGGCAACTTCATCTTCCGCACGCGCGAGTTCGAGCAGATGGAGCTCGAGTTCTTCGTCGAGCCCGGCACGGACGAGGAGTGGCACCAGCACTGGATCGACTACCGGATGAACTGGTACACCGATCTCGGCATCGACCCGGAGAACCTGCGCCTCTTCGAGCACCCGCAGGAGAAGCTCTCCCACTACTCCAAGCGCACCGTCGACATCGAGTACAAGTTCGGCTTCACCGGTGGCGAGTGGGGCGAGCTCGAGGGCGTCGCCAACCGCACCGACTTCGACCTCTCGACGCACGCGAAGCACTCGGGCAAGGACCTGTCGTACTTCGACCAGACGAAGAACGAGCGCTGGGTGCCGTATGTGATCGAGCCGGCGGCCGGCCTCACGCGCTCCCTCATGGCGTTCCTCGTCGACGCCTACGTGGAGGAGGAGGTGCCGAACGCGAAGGGCGGCACCGACAAGCGCACCGTGCTGAAGCTCGACCCGCGCCTCGCGCCCGTGAAGGTCGCCGTCCTGCCGCTCAGCCGCAACGAGGCGCTCTCGCCGCTCGCCCGCCAGGTGGCGGCGGATCTCCGCGACCAGTGGAACGTCGACTTCGACGACTCGGGCGCCATCGGTCGGCGCTACCGCCGGCAGGACGAGATCGGAACGCCGTACTGCGTGACCGTCGACTTCGACTCGCTCGAGGACAACGCCGTCACGGTCCGCGACCGCGACACCATGGCGCAGGAGCGGATCTCCATCGACGCGCTCTACGGCTACCTCGCCGAGCGCTTGCGCGGCGCCTGACCGATGGGGAGTACCACCCATTCGGGCGCATTGACAGCAAATCCCCAGGACTGCCACGCTTGACAGGATTCCCCCACCAAAGGAGAGACACCCATGTCCGACCCCAACGCGTCGAACCCCCCGTCCTACCAGCCCGCGCAGCCCTACCAGGGAGGCGGAGCCCAGGGCTACGGCCAGCCGCAGTCGCAGAAGACCAACCTTCTCGCGATCCTCTCGCTGGTCGGAGCCTTCGTCTTCCCGCTCGCCGGACTCATCCTCGGCATCATCGCGCTGCGTCAGATCAAGGAGAACGGTGAGCAGGGCCGCGGCCTCGCCCTCGCCGGCATCATCATCAGCGCGGTCTACGTGGT
>CAKTZW010000043.1 GCA_934636065.1 uncultured Labedella sp. | reverse complement strand
GCCCGATGATCGCGAGCGCCGCGATGATCGCGATCTGGCCGAACGCGAGGATCGAGTTGCCGAGCACCTTCCCGGCGAGCAGCGCCCGCACGGGCACGGCGGACATGAGGATCTCGACCACGCGCGTCTGCTTCTCCTCGACGACGGACTGCGCGATCGTCGATCCGAACGTCATCGCCGAGGCGAAGAACACCACCCCGAACGCGATCGCCACGAGATAGGCGAGGAACGGGTTCTGCGCGTCGTCCTCCAGCAGCTCGACCGGCGGGGTGATGCTGAGCTGCTGCAGGAGGCCCGTCGGCATCTCCGACTCGGCCACCACGACGATGCCGAGCGGTGTGGAGTCGTCCGGGAGGATCGCCGCCGTCACGTCGCCCGAGCGCACGAGCGCCTCGGCCTCCTCAGCGGTCTCGACCTCGGTGACGTCGAGACCCTCCTCGCCCTGCACGGCGGCGGCCGTGTCGCCGGTGACCGCGACCGGGGTCGAGTCCTCGTTCGCGCCCACGAGGCCCCCGATGAGGATGGAGCCGAGCACGATGAGCATGAGGATGCCCGTCGAGATGAGGAACGCCTTGCTGCGCAGCTTCATCCGCACCTCGCGCTCGGCGACGAGCCACGAGCTCTGTCCGAAGCTCGGCGTCGTGCGCCCGTCCGTCGTGCGGGCGGTCGAGGTGGTCGTGTTCGTCGCGGTCATGCGACGACCTCCTTGAAGATCTGGGCGAGCGTCGGTCGCTGCCGGGCATACGAGAGGACGGGACCGCGCGCGACGGCGTCCCGCAGGACCGCCTGGGCGGTGTCGTCGGAGTCGACGTCGAAGGTCGCGTCGCCGCCGTGGAAGTCGACGGACGTCACGCCGGGGACGTCGCGCACCCACCCCGCATCTCCCGCGACGTGGAGCTCGTAGCGATTGGACGAGTACTGCTCGCGGAGCCGCTCGCGCGGGCCGCTCGCGCGGATCCGCCCGCCCGCGATGATGACGAGGTCGTCGCACAGGCGCTCGACGATGTCGAGCTGGTGGCTCGAGAACAGCACGGGGATACCGGAGGCGGCGTAGTCGCTCAGCACCCCGACGACGGTGTCGACGGCCATCGGGTCGAGCCCGGAGAACGGCTCGTCGAGCACGAGGACCTCGGGTTCGTGGACGAGCGACGCGGCGATCTGGGCGCGTTGCTGGTTGCCGAGGGAGAGGCTCTCGACGAGGTCGTCGCGGCGCTCGCCGAGTCCCAGCCGATCGAGCAGCGCCGCGGCGTTCTTCTGCGCCGCCGCGGTCGTGAAGCCGTGCAGGCGCGCCAGGTAGACGAGCTGCTCCTGCACCTTCATCTTCGGGTAGAGGCCCCGCTCCTCGGGCATGTAGCCGAACCGGCGGCGCGACTCGGGCGAGAGCGGCCGACCGTCGAGGGTGACCTCGCCGGAGTCCGACGACAGCACGCCGAGGATGATGCGCATCGCCGTCGTCTTCCCCGCGCCGTTGCCGCCGACGAAGCCGGTCATACGCCCGGGCGCGACGTCGAACGAGACCGCGTCGAGCGCACGGCGCGCGGCGTACGTCTTGGTCACCTCCGTGAGTGTGAGCATCTGCGGTGCCTCTCTGATCGTTGGCTCAACCGTACGAGCGCGCTGCGGTGGACGGCATCCGCCGTGCGGCGGGTTTCCCCTCTCCGCCCGGGGGAGGAGGGGTGCCGAGGCGGCGGCACGGCGAGAGCGCCGCCGTCGGGCGGGCGTGCGATGATGCTGAGCGTGTGGAGACGGAGAAGCAATGACCAGCCGGCGTCCGCTGCGGCGAACGGACTGCTCGGCGTCGGCGTGCAGGTCCACGTCATCGAGTCCTCGCCCGGCACGCGCGACCACTGGGTCGGCGAGCCGACGGGCGTCATCGTCTCGCTCGGCGACTCCCGCCCCGACGGGGTCGTCGGCATCCCGCGGCTGAAGGGTCAGGTCTGGAAGGTCGTCTTCGACGAGCCGCAGTACCGCCCGGACGGCACCGGACCGCTCGCCTCCGCGGAGATCCCCGCGTCCCTCCTCGTCGCCGCTCCGCTCGCCACGGGCGCCGACCTCCCGCCGGAGCTGCGCTAGTCGGTCCGGTCCGTGACCTTCACGCGCCCGGGACGGTGATCCCGTTCTCGTAGGCGTAGACGACAGCCTGGATGCGGTCGCGGAGGGCGAGCTTCTGGAGGACCTTCGAGACGTGGCTCTTCACGGTCGCCTCGCCGACGTAGAGCTGCGACGCGATCTCCGCGTTCGAGAGGCCCTGCGCGACGAGGCCGAGCACCTCGAACTCGCGCTCGGTGAGCTCCTGCACCGCGGCCGGGACGACGATCGAGCCGGACTGCGTCACCTCGGGCGGTTCGTGTCCGAACCTCTCGATGACGCGTCGCGTGACGGCCGGAGCGAGGAGCGCGTCGCCCGCCGCGACGACGCGGACGGCGTCGACGAGCTGCTCCGGGGTCGAGTTCTTGAGCAGGAACCCGCTCGCGCCGGCGCGGAGCGCCTCGAAGAGGTAATCGTCGCGGTCGAACGTCGTGAGGATGAGCACGGCCGAACGCACCGAGGGGTCGGCGACGATGAGGCGCGTCGCCTCGAGTCCGTCCATGCCCGGCATCTGCACGTCCATGCACACGACGTCGGGTGCGAGGGCGGCGGCCTGCTCGACGGCCTGGGCGCCCGAGGCGGCCTCACCGACGATCTCGATGTCCGGCTGTGCGCCGAGGATGATCCGGAAGCCCGCCCGCACCATCTCGTGGTCGTCGGCCAGCAACACGCGCGTCGTCATCGTCCTCCTCCGTCTCCCGACACCGATCCGGCGTCGATGGTCGCGCTGTCGTCCCGCGGCTCCCGGTGCGATCCGGAATCGTCCCGCCGCGGGACGGGCACGCGCGTGCGGACGACGTAGCGTCCGTCCCCCACCCGTCCCAGCTCGATCGTGCCGCCCGACGCCGTGGCCCGCTCCCGCATCCCCACGTGACCGAGGCCGCCGTGGTTCGTGGGCGGGCTGAGCGCGCGCCCGGTGTTGCTCACCTCGAGCTCGACGGCGTCATCGAGGTAGCGCACCCGGACGTCGGCGGTCGCGGCGCTGCCGCCGTACTTCCGAGCGTTCGTGAGCGACTCCTGAGCGATCCGGTAGAGGTTGAGTGCGACACCGGCGGGGACCCGGCGGGGCTCGCCGATGATGTCGAGGGTCGTCGGCAGGCCCGCAGCTGTCGATTCGTCGACGAGAGCCGGCAGCGCCTCCAGGCCGAGCGTCGATGCGCTCGTCGCCGCGGGGTCCGCCGTGCCCTCCGGGTCCCGGAGTGTGCGGAGCAGCCCGTGGAGTTCGTCGATGGCGCTCCGCGCGTTGATCTCGACGTTCGACAGCGCGTCGCGCGCCGCCGCTGGATCCGACGACAGCACCATGCGGGCGGCGCCCGCCTGCACGCCCATGACGGAGACGTGGTGCGCGACGACGTCGTGAAGCTCGCGCGCGATGCGGACGCGTTCGAGGCTCACGGACTGCGCGGCCGTCCGTTCCCGCTCCCGCTCGAGTTGCAGCGTCCGGTACTCGAGGAGGGCGCGTTCCCGCGCGCTCGCGAGCGCCCGGTCGCCGAAGAACCACGCGCCGCCGAAGTACAGGAGGTTCGTGAGCACCTGGATGAGCAGGAAGGCGACGAGCGGCGAGAACGCCCCGGCGCGGGAGAAGCCCGCGAGCGACTCGGGGTCCGTCGCGGACTGGAACATCGCGATGAGCAGCCACACGAACATCCCGAGGACGATGAGGGCCCGGGTCAGGAACGCACGCCGTCGGTCCACGACCCACGCGCCGACCGTGTAGATCGCGAGGAAGAGCGTGATGTTGGCCATCAGGACCTCCGGGACCCGGATGGTCTGGCCGGCGATGAAGGCGACCGCGAGCACGATCGCGACGGAGCAGGGGAACCGGCGGCGGAGCGCGAGCGGCAGCGAGATCACCGCGCACCAGGCGAGGCTCACGCCCATCGGCGCCGGTTCGTCATAGAAGCCGGCCGTGCGGTACAGCATCAGGCTGAAAAGGGTCCCGACGAAGAAGGCGACGGCCAGCACGACGTCGCCGCGCAGCGCCCGTTGCGACGGAGCGGGACGTGCACAGCCCGGGTCGTCCGGGTCGAGGTCCTCGGGAGCGGTGCGGTCACCGGTCGACGTCGAGGTCACCGGCCTCGCCCCTCAGATCCCGCATCGTCCTGCCCTGGGGCATCACCGTCCGACGTCGATCCGCCGTTCACACGGCCCTCACCGTCCCCGGAGGGCGCGTTCCCGCTCCCGTCCACCGTGCCGCGCGACGACCCGAAGCCGAAGCCGCCGGCCCCGATCGCGACGCCGAGCGCGAGACCCACGCCCATCCCGAGCGCGAGGTTGTCGAAGACGATGATGCCGAGCCCCGCACCGAGGACGAGACCGATGGCCATGCCGATGGGAAGGGAGTACGAGGAGTTCCATCCCGCGGTCCGGTCGCGTCCGTTCCGGTTCGCTCGATCGTCAGCCATGGATCGAGCCTAGGGACCGGTCGCGCCGGTCGCCTCCGTCACGAGGCGGATTCCGGCCGCGTCCCGTCTCCCTCGAGCAGAGAGGCCGAGCCGGGTTCGACGGCGCCGATCTGACGCCGCGCCACGTCCAGGAGCTCGATGACGCGTACGGTCTCGTCGAGGCCGTGGAGCGGGGACTCCGTGCGGCCTTCGGAGACGAACCGCGCGAGGGCCGCCGCCTGGTAGCAGAGTGACTGGCGCCCCGGGCGGCCGTAGGGGTCGTTCCACTCGGCCGCGAGGGCGCCGTCCGCGCCGATGAGGCGAAGAGCATCGGCGTCCCAGAACGGGGAGGACACCTCGATGCGGCCCCGCTCGCCCGTGATGACGGACTGCTCGGGAGTGCGCGCGTCGACGCTCGCGCTCACGAGCGCGTGCGCTCCGGCGTCCGAGGAGAGCACGAGTGCGGCGTGGGCGTCCACCCCGGTCGGCGCGAGGCGACCGCCGGCCGCGACGCGGAGGTCGTCACCCAGGAGGAACGCGGCCCACGAGACGACGTAGACGCCGAGATCGAGCAGGGCACCGCCCGCGAGTCGCGGGTCGAAGATGCGGCTCGCCGGGTCGTACCGTGCGACGCCCCCGAAGTCGGCCGACACGATGCGCAGGTCGCCGACGAGCCCGTCGGCGACGGCCTGCCGGATGATGTCGCTCTGCGGTCGGTACCGCGTCCACATCGCCTCCATCGCGAAGACGCCGGCTGCGCGAGCCGCCGCCACGATCCGGCGGGCGGCCGCGGCGGTCGGGGCGATCGGCTTCTCGATCAGCACGTGCTTGCCCGCGGCGATGGCGAGGAGCGCGTGCTCCTCGTGGAGGCTGTGCGGGGAGGCGACGTAGACGACGTCGACCTCCGGATCCCCGACGAGCTCCTCGTAGGAGCCGTACGAGCGGTCGATGCTGTACCGGCGGGCGAAGTCCGCGGCCCGCTCGCCGTTCCGGGAGCCGACAGCGACGACGCGCTGGTCGGTGTGCCGGCGCAACGCGTCCGTGAAGTCGTTCGCGATCTCCCCGGGGGCGAGGATCCCCCAGCGCAGGACCGGCGCGTCGCGCGGGTCGGGGAAACGGGGTGCGGGCAGCGCTGTCGACATCGGTGTCTCTCTCGGCTCGGGGTCGACCTCATCCTGGCACAGCCGTCTCGAGCGAACCGCGGATCACGCGTGCGGCCCCGCACCCGGCCCGATCGGCCGGACGGATCGGCCGGACACCGGATCGGCCGGACACCGGATCGGCCGGACACCGGATCGGCCGGACACCGGATCGGCCGGACACCCGATGGGTGCCCGGCCGATCCGTCAGGGGTTCCGCGCCGTCAGGAGCGGCCCGTGATGCCCGAGGTCGAGGCGATCACGTCGCCCATCTTCTTCTGCAGTGCCTCGTAGAACATCGAGAGGGGGAATTCGTCGTCGAGCACGGCGTCCGTCATGCCGCGCGGTGCACCGAGCAGGACGTCGTCCGGCAAACCGCGCTTCCAGGCGGAGGCCGGGTGGGGCGCGACGACGGACGACACCAGCTCGTAGGCCGCGAGCCAGTGCGCGACCTTCGGGCGGTCGATCGAGCGCCAGTAGAGCTCGTCGATCGCGTCGCCCAGCTGTACCACGACGGCCGGGACCTCGTCCCAGTCGATCGCGAGCGACGTGTCCGTCCAGTGCAGGACGCGGTGCTGGTGCAGCCAGGCGAACAGCAGCTGGCCACCGAGGCCGTCGTAGTTGCGCACGCGCGACCCCGTGAGGGTGAAGCGGAAGATCCGGTCGAAGATCACCGCGTACTGGACGAGCTTCGCGTGGCGCAGCACCTCCCCCTCCGCGGCGCTCAGATCGTCGCGCCCGCGCGCCCCGAGCTCCCTCTCGAGCCGCACCGACTCCCGGAACGCGGTGAGGTCGCAGCGCAGCTCCTCGAGCGAGTAGAGGAAGAACGGCATCCGCTGCTTGATCATGAACGGGTCGAACGGCAGGTCTCCGCGCATGTGCGTGCGGTCGTGGATGAGGTCCCACATGACGAAGGTCTCCTCGGCGAGCTGCTGGTCGTCGAGGAGCTCCTGCGCGTCGGCCGGCAGGTC
Organism: uncultured Labedella sp.; assembly: GCA_934636065.1. Lineage (GTDB taxonomy): Bacteria > Actinomycetota > Actinomycetes > Actinomycetales > Microbacteriaceae > Labedella. The sequence continues at coordinate 2,883 of CAKTZW010000043.1, read as the reverse complement.
GAGCTTCGTGATCTCCGCGGCCTTCCGCACGACGCGGCGGAAGCGCGCGGCCTCCCGGTCGGCGAAGATCGCGCCCCACGTGAAGGTCGGGATGCTGCGCATCGCGACGGTCTCGGGGAAGAGCACCGCGGAGTTCGTGTCGTATCCGGGGGTGAAGTCCACGAAGCGGATCGGCACGAAGAGCGCGTTCGAGTAGTCGCCGGCCTCCAGCTCCGCGACGAAGTCCGGCCAGACGACCTCGACGATGACTGCCTCGACGAGGCGATCCGTCGATCCGTTCTGGGTGTACATCGGGAAGACGACGAGGTGGAGCTCGCCGTCGCGTCGCGACAGCTGCGGCTGGAACTCGATGAGGGAGTCGAGGAAGTCGGGCACGCCGAAGCCCGCGTCCGCCCAGCGCTCGACGTCCACGGCGACGGCGGCGAGGTAGGCCGCGTCGGCGGGGAAGTGGGGCGCGAGGTCCCGGATGCCGGCGACGAGCTCATTCACGTACTGACGAGCGGCGCCGTGGGCGTCGGCCTCGGGGATCGAGCCGTCCTTGATCTGGTGGGCGCGGATCGCGGTCGCGGCGGCCTTGAGGCGCTGCCAGTCGGGCGTCGCCGCGATCTCGTCGCCGGTGAGGCGGGTGTCCTCCACGACCTCGGGCTCGCCGATGATCGCCTGGGTGCTGCGTTCGATGGTCATGGATCCCTCCTCGGGCGTGCGTCGGTGTGTGAGGCGATCGCCTCATCGCCGAGCGTATCCGGGGCAGTCGGGGCGTTTCTTTGCCTCCCGCGCACGCCCGCTGCGCACATCGCCCTTCGCGCGCACGTTTCCCCCCACTACATGAAAACGGAGATGGTGCACCTAGCTACGTGCACCATCTCCGTTTTTATGTAGTGGGGCGTTAGGACCAGCGGCGCTTGACCCAGCGTTCGAAGAGACCGACGAGGGAGTCGGAGAGCTTGCCGAGCACGGCGAGCAGGATGATGACGAAGAAGATCCGGTCGATGCGCCCGTTGTTCTGCGATTCGACGAGCCGGAAGCCGAGGCCCATCGACGACGCGATGAGCTCCGCCGCGACGAGGAACAGCCACGCCTGAGCGAGAGCCAGCCGCAGCCCCGAGATGACCGAGGGGATCACCGCGGGAAGCTGCACCGTCGCGAAGAGCCGCGTCCCGCTCAGGCCGAAGGCCCGGCCCGCCTCGACGAGCTGCCGGTCGACGTGGCGGAGCGCCGCGGACACCGTCGTGTACACGGGGAAGAAGGCCCCGATCGCGATGAGGATGAGCTTCGAGTCCTCGCCGATCCGGAACCACAGGATGAGCAGCGGCACCCACGCGAGCGACGGCACCGCGCGCAGGGCCGCGAGCGACGGCGACAGCAGGATGTCCCCGAGCCGCGACAGGCCCACGATCGCCCCGGCGAGGAGCCCGAGCAGCGCGCCGATCGCGAATCCGATGAGCACGCGCTGGACGGAGATCGCGATGTCGGACGTCAGCTCGCCGCGCTGGGCGAGATCCACTCCCGCCGACCACACCTCCGCGGGGGAGGGCATGCGGGAGGACGGGACGAGGTCGGTCGCGCTCACGATCGACCAGACGACGAGGACGAGGACCGGGAGGAGCGCACCGGCGACGAGGACGAACCAGGTCCGGGACGTCAGCCGTCCGGTCCCGCGCGCGAGGACCGCGCGACCCGGCCGCGCCTCCGTCGTGTCGTACGCCGCGCCCTGCACCGTGACGACAGCGGGAACGCGCTCGTCACGCTCGTTCTGATAGCTCACGTCTCCTCCTCCCTCTTCCTTCCGTGTTTCTCTCTCCCTGAAGTGCGGACTTCGGCCGCCATTCCGCCCTCCGAAGCGACCCCAGTCCGCACTTCTCAGGAGTGTGGGAGGGCGGGTCAGTCGTCGAGGGCCGAGGGGTCGGCCTTCTCGGCGAAGGACGGCTCGAGCAGCGCGTCGAGCGCCTCGTCCACGGCGTCCTGGGAGGCGACATCGCCCGACTCGACGAGGATCGGACCGATCACGGAGAGCACGTCGAGCTGGGCCTGCCCCGGCACGTTGTCGACGTCGAGGTTCGAGCGCTCCTCGATGACCGTCGATGCGACCGCGAGGTCGAGCCCGGCGACGTCGGCGAGGATCTGCGCCGTCTCCTCGGGGTTCTCCTCGGCCCACTCGCGCGCCTTCTCGTACGCGTCCACGACCGTCTGCGCGACGTCGGGCTTCTCCGTCAGGAACTCCTCGGTCGCGTTGAGGAAGCCGTAGCTGTTGAAGTCGACGTTCCGGTAGAGGAGCGTCGCGCCCTCCTCCTCCGCCCCCGCCATGATCGGGTCGAGTCCCGCCCAGGCGTCGACGGATCCGTTCGAGAGGGCCGTCGCGCCGTCGGCGTGCTGGAGGTTCTCGATCGTCACGTCGGCGGGGTCGACGCCGGCCTCCTCGAGCGACTGCAGCAGGAAGAAGTACGGGTCGGTGCCCTTCGTCGCCGCCACCTTCTTGCCCGCGAGATCGGCGACATCGGCGATGTCCGAGCCGTCGCCCACGACGAGGGCGGCCCACTCGGGCTGCGAGTAGATGTCGATCGTCTGGATCGGCGACCCGTTGGAGCGGGCGAGCAGCGCGGCGGATCCGGCCGTCGACCCGACGTCGACCGCGCCGGCGCGCAGGGGCGTCGAGCCCATGTTGGTCAGGGCCACCGCGGTGCCGCCGTTGCGCCGCTTGCGGAATAAGTTGCGCACGGCCTGGGCCGAGTCGGTGGCGGGATTGACGAGCGTGGGGTCGGGGCGGGGCTGCGGCACGGCGGGCAGCACGGGCGCCTCCTGGGCGCGGGTGCCGAGGGCGGCCAGCAGCAGAACGCCGGTCACGAAGAGTTGCTTGCGCATAGGTGGTCGTCGGGCAGGGTTAGC